>NZ_JBHWIJ010000089.1:0-19831 GCF_042732255.1 Kitasatospora sp. NPDC059803
GGATCGCACGGGGCGGACCGGGCGGCCGCTTACGCGCTGATCGCCGCGGCCCGGGCGCGCGCGGCGGGGACGCGCTTCGCCCGGCCGGTGTAGCCGGCCCGCCGCGCGGGCCCGGGGCTCGGAACCGGGTGTGGCGCCGGGGCTCAGAACCGGGTGTGGCGCCGGGGCTCAGAACCGGGCGTGGCGCAGGATCTCGCGGACCTGGTCGGCGATGGCGGCCTCGTTCTGCTCGAACTCCGGGGCGGTGAGGCGGTCCTGCTGGGCGGGCAGGCCGGTGAGGACGGGGGTGTGCAGGTGGCCGCCGGGGAGGTCGGGGGCGAGGTCGAGGCGCAGGCGGTTGGAGCGGTAGGCGACCTCGTTGGAGAGGTATCCGCCGCCGCCACCGGCGACCGCTCGGGAGCCGGGGGTGGGGCCGTCCGCGCGGTCGACGGGGTCGACGCCGCCCTCGGGGATCTCGGTGACGGTGGTGTTGAGGCGGACGGGGTAGGGCTGCTGGACGGCCGTCATGGCGTCGGTGGGCAGGGTGGTGCGGATGAACTCCGGGCCGCCGTCCAGGCCCGGGGCGGTGACCGGGTGCTGCCGGGTGCCGCCGGAGAGCGTGCCGGTGTTGTCGGTGGCGGGATCGGCGGAGCGGGCCCGCCCGGCCCAGGCCTCCAGGGTGAACAGGCCAGGGTAGCCCTGGCTGATGCTGGTGATCAGGTCGGCGGCCTGCGGGCCGGGGGAGAGGTGCGGGCCGAAGGCGCGCTCGACGACGCCGTCGTCGAAGTCGCCGTAGCGGACCGGCAGCAGGACGGCCCGGACTTCGGCCGGGCTGCCGTCGGCGAGGGTGATCCGCCGCCCGTGCAGTTGCAGGACGGCGGCGCCGGAGGGGTTGGCGCGGCGCGGCTCGGTGTCGAGGCCGTACGGGTCGAAGCCGCTGACGAAGATCCGCCGGACGCCGGGGGCGGCGGTGAAGCCGTCGTCGAGGCCTCGGGAGGCGTCCTCGAAGCGGGCCCGCAGGTCGGCCGGGTCGACATCGAACCCGGGTTGCCAGCGGGCCAGTTGGACGGTCATGGCGAGCCTGGTCCAGTACAGCGGGCGGTCGTCGCGGGCGGGGAGTTCGCCGCTGGGCCGCCGGCCCTGGGCCCGGTCCACCCCGGCCTGCCAGAGTGCCCGGCCCCAGGCGCCCGCCACCCGCTCCGCCTGCCGGGCGTTCCGGGCGGTGCACAGGGCGGCGGGGAAGCCCCGGAGCAGGTCGCGCAGGCCGGAGCGTTCGGTGAAGGCGGTCGTCCGCTGGTCCTGGAGCCGGGCCTGTTCGGTGTCCACCGGGGCGGTGGCGACGACCGGGCAGGCCGCCGGGCCGGCCTGGGCGGCGGCCGGGGTGAGCAGGGCGGCGAGCGTGCCGCTGAGGGCGGCGGCCAGGGTGGCGGCGCGACGAAGGCGTGTCATGTTCCCTGACAATAGGTCGGGAGCCGACACCCCGCCAGGGCGCCCAGCTCGCGCGCCCCGGCCGGCATGACCGCGCCACGGGCCCGTGGCCTGCTGGAACGTCCCGTCCAGCACTGACGGGAAGTCGGGAACCGGCGCGAGCTCTACAGCGTTGTCGTGGTCGAACAGTGGAAACAGCGGTCATTCGAACGGTGGCGGAGGAAGTGTCATGAGTGTGGCCCTGACGAAGGGCGGCAACGTCTCCCTGGGCAAGCAGGCCCCCGGGCTGCGGGTCGTACGGGTCGGCCTCGGCTGGACGGTCGGCGCCGGGTACGACCTGGACGCCAGCGCCCTGCTCTGCGACGCCTCCGGGAAGGTCGTCTCGGACCAGCACTTCGTCTTCTTCAACAACCTGCAGAGCCCGGACGGTTCGGTCCGCCACCAGGGCGGCGCCGGTGGCGGCGACGACCAGGAGCAGATCGACGTCCGGCTCGCGGACGTCCCGGCCGGGGTGGAGAAGATCGTCTTCGCGGTCGCGGTCTACGACGCGGTGCAGCGGCGCCAGAGCTTCGGCCAGGTCCGCGGCGCGTACATCCGGCTCACCGACCCGGACGGCGGCGCCGAGGCGGCCCGCTACGACGTGGCGGCCGAGGCGGGCAGCGAGACGGCGATGGTGTTCGGCGAGCTCTACCGGCACGGCGCGGACTGGAAGTTCCGGGCCGTCGGGCAGGGGTACGCGTCGGGGCTCGCGGGTATCGCCGCCGACTTCGGGGTGGACGTCCTGCAACCGGCGCCCGCCGCGCCCGTGCCCGCCGCGCCCGTGCCGGCTCCGGCGGTGCCCGCCGCGCCGGCCATGGCGCCCGCCGTGCCCGCCGTGGCGCCCGCTGTCCCGATGACCCAGCCAGGACCAGGGAGTTCCCCCGTGACGTGTTTCTTCGACCCCTCGCACGGCCTCGGCTCGACGGCGGTGCTGTGGTCGCCGCAGTGGGGCGTGCCGCGCCAGATCGAGACCTGCGCCGCCTGCGCCCAGCGGGTGCAGACCACCGTGCCGCCGTTCTACACCCCGCAGCAGGGCTACCCGCAGCCGGTCCAGCAGGGCTATCCGCAGCCGGTCCAGGGCCAGCCCGCTCAGGGCCAGCCGGGCCAGGGCGGACGCCGCTTCGGCACCGGCGCGCTGATCGGCGCGGGCGCGGCCGGCCTGGTCGGCGGCGCGCTGCTCAACGAGGCGTTCAGCGACGACACTCCCGAGGTGGTCGTGAACAACTACTACGAGGGCGACGACGACAGCTTCTTCTAGGCCGTTCCCCAGGGTGCCCCTGGACCGCCAGCCCTCCCGCCGGTACGCCCCCGCCCGGGCGGCCGCCTCGGCGGCGGCCGCGGCGCGGTCGGCGGCGGCCTCGTCGAGCGGCTGGGCGGTGGTGAGCATCCGGTAGTAGAGCGGCGCGGAGACGGCCCGGACCACCTCGAACGCGTCGGTGTCCGGCGGGAGTTCGCCGCGTTCGACGGCCTCGGTGACGCACGGCGCCCACTCCTCGACCCGGCGCAGGTAGAAGCGCCGCAGCGCCTCGGCGGCGCCCGGGTCGCAGGTGGCGGCCACGATCACCGCGCGGAACAGCGCCCCCTGCCGGGGGTCGGCCAGCGTGCGCTGGACCAGCCGGGCGTTGGCCCGCAGGTCCTCGGCGAGGGAGCCGCTGCGGGTGCGCGGCAGTGACTGCTCGGCCATGTCCGCGAGCAGGTCGGCGACCAGCGCGCTGGTGGTGCCCCAGCGCCGGTAGACGGTGGTCCGGCCGACCTCGGCCCGCTGGGCGACGTCGCCGAGGTCGAGCCCGCTGAAGCCGTGCTCGACCAGGGCGTCCTCGGCGGCCCGCAGGACGGCGGCGCGGACCCGGGCGGTGCGGCCGCCGGGGCGCCGCGTCCCGGGCGTGGGGGTCTCCGGGGCGTCCGGGGCGTCCGGCGCGTTCGGGGTCTCTGGAACGTCCGGGGCGTCCGGCGCGGAGGGCTCGGCAGTCATTAACGGGATTCCTGTTCCATTAGGTCGATGCGCCCTGCTAGGGTCGAACCATCCTAACGGAATGGGAGTCCCGTTAAGGGCCCCGAGGGGAGAACTGCCATGGAAACCAGCACGACAACCAGCACGACAACCGCCATGGAATACCGCCGACTCGGCTCGTCCGGCCTCAAGGTCCCCGCGCTCAGCCTCGGCACCGGCACCTTCGGCGGCCGTGGACCGCTGTTCGGCGCCTGGGGCACCACCGACGTCCAGGAGGCCCGCCGCCTGCTCGACATCGCCATCGACGCCGGAGTCACCCTCTTCGACACCGCCGACGTCTACTCCGACGGCGCCTCCGAAGAGGTCCTCGGCCAGGCCATCCGCGGCCGCCGCGACCAGGTGCTCGTCTCCACCAAGGCCGGCCTGCCGACCGGCGACGGCCCGCAGGACGCCGGCACCTCCCGGGCCCGCCTCACCAGGGCCGTGGACGACGCGCTGCGCCGCCTCGACACCGACTACCTCGACCTCTTCCAGCTGCACGCCTACGACGCCGGCACCCCGATCGAGGAGGTGCTGGCCACCCTCGACGACCTCGTCCGGGCCGGCAAGATCCGCTACACCGGCGTCTCCAACTTCTCCGGCTGGCAGCTGATGAAGTCCCTCGCCGTCGCCGAGCGCTACGGCCGCCCCCGCTACGCCGCCCACCAGGTCTACTACTCGCTGGTCGGCCGCGACTACGAGTGGGAGCTGATGCCGCTCGCCCAGGAGGAGGGCGTCGGCGCCCTGGTGTGGAGCCCGCTCGGCTGGGGCCGCCTCACCGGCCGGATCCGGCGCGGCCGGCCGCTCCCGGCCGACAGCCGGCTGCACGACACCGCCGACTACGGCCCGCCGGTCGAGGACGAACTGCTGTACCGGGTGGTCGACGCGCTCGACGGGATCGCCGCCGAGACCGGCCGCACCGTCCCGCAGATCGCCATCAACTGGCTGCTGCGCCGCCCGACCGTCTCCTCGGTCATCATCGGCGCCCGCAACGAGGAGCAGCTGCGGCAGAACCTCGGCGCGGTCGGCTGGTCGCTGACCGACGAGCAGGTCGCCCGGCTGGACGCGGCCAGCGCCCGCACCGCGCCGTACCCGTACTTCCCCTACCGCCGGCAGGAGGGTTTCGCCCGCCTCAACCCGCCGCTCGTGGGCTGAACCGGGTAATCCGCTTGCCGTGCCGCCCGGCCTGCGGCAAGGTCCGCACCATGTCCGAACTGCACGAACCCGAACCGCACGAGCCCGACCTGTATGAACCGGAACCGCGTGAACCCGACCTGCGCGAACCCGAGCTGCGCCGGCTCGGCTCCGACGACTGGGCGCTCTGGCGCGAGCTGCGCCTGGCCGCGCTGACCGAGGCGCCGTACGCCTTCGGCTCCACCCTGGCGGACTGGCAGGGCGCCGGCGACCACGAGGCCCGCTGGCGCTCCCGCCTGGAGATCCCCGGCGCCCTCGACCTGGTCGCGGTGCTGGACGGCCGCCCGGTCGCGATGGCCAGTGGCGTCCCGGCCGAGGAGGGCGGGGCGGCCGCCGAGCTGATCTCCCTGTGGGTCGGCTCGGCGGCGCGCGGCCGGGGCGTGGGGGACCGGCTGATCGGCGCGATCGCCCGCTGGGCCGCCGAGCAGGGGTTCACCACCCTCAAGCTGGCGGTGAACCCCGACAATGGCGCGGCCATCGCCCTCTACCGCCGCAACGGCTTCGCCGAGACCGACGAGCCCGGCGACCTGATGGCCGACGGCGTGCGGCGCGAACTGATCCTGGCGAGGGAGCTAGGGGGTGGCGCTGTCGGGAATCTTGGAAATCGGACCTCGGAGGAGCGTTCCAGTCTCAGGTGCGCCGGGTTGTTTGAGCAGTTCAGCGGCTTGCAAGCCGGGCTTAGCGGGTGCTGAGCGGTTGGACTTGAGGGGTGTGACCGTTCGGCGAACGGATCGTTCGTCGCGGTCGTGGTGGAAGTGCTGGGTGGGGCTGGTGGGACTACTCGGTTCACCCATTCGTGGCCAGCCCGCTCCTGGCGTGTCGCTACCCACCCTGCAGGCTGACCGGCCCGGCCGCGGCTTCGCGGCGTACATTCACCGGCCCACCCCCGGGCCCCGGCGACCCGTCGCCGGGATGGGGCGGCGGGTTAGGTCCGCGCCGCCGGAGCATCGGGGTGGCTATGCGGGCAGGGGGAGGTGTCCGATCACCTTCTGGCCGACGAACGCGGACATCCGCAGGGCGTGGTAGGCGTAGTCGCGCATGGCCTGCTCGTAGCCGGCGATGCCGTCCAGGAGGGGCTTGTCGCCGTGGGCGACGGCGAGCAGTTCCTCGCCCAGGGTGTGGGCGTCGCGCAGTGCGGTGTTGGCGCCGATGCCCAGGGCGGGGCTCATGGCGTGGACCGCGTCGCCCATGACCGTGACGTTCGACGGTTCCCAGGCGTCGACGGGCACACAGCTGCGGCACTTGAGGGCCTGCACGGTGGCGGTGTCCCACAGCCGGACGGTCTCGACCAGGGCCGGGTGCCAGGCGGCGACGCGCTCCAGCACGTGCGCCTTGAGCTCGTCGGGCCCGGCGGTGAGCAGTTCGTCGTCGGGGAGCATCCCGTCGGCGAGGGAGTTGAAGATGCTCAGCGCGTAGTCGGCGGTGGCCTCGCGCCGGAAGCCGGCGTCCTGCTCGGCGATCAGCGGCGAGGTGGGGTCGGTGCGCTCCAGCGGGCCCAGGGTCAGCCCGGTGAAGTCGGCGGCGTAGGCAAGGGAGAAGGTGTTGAACAGCTGTGCGGGCAGCTTGGCCTTCGCCTCGTCGGTGAGGTGGATCTTCGCGGCGATGTGCCGGGAACCGAGGTCGGCGACCTTCACCTGGGGCAGGCGCTGGGCGCGGACGGCGGAGTTGATGCCGTCCGCGGCGATCAGCACGTCGGCCTCGACCGTGGTCCCGTCCTCCAGCAGCACGGTGACCGTCGAGTCGGGGTTGGTGCGGTAGCCGGTGACCTTGGCGCCGAAGTGCACGGCCTTCTCCAGGCCGAGGTAGAGGATGCGGCGCAGGGTCGAGCGGCACACCACCAGGTGCTCGGGGATGTCGGTGGGCACCCCGGTGCCCTCGGTGGCCGTCTTGTCCCGGCCGGGGCGGGGGTTGAGCTGTTCGTCGAACAGCAGCATGTCGTCGCTCGGCATGCCGCAGGTCGCCAGGAACAGCTCCCACAGGCGCGGCTCCAGCGCGGCGTGCAGCGCGGAGGTGCCGGTGGAGTTGATGTGGATCCGGTACCCGGCCTCGCGCGCCGCGATGCCGGCGTCGCGCTCGTAGGCGGCCACGTCAAGGCCGTTGCGGTTCAGGTAGTGGGCCAGCGTCAGCCCGGCGAGACCGCCGCCGGCGATGACGATACGCATTCCAGACACAGTACTCCCAGTGCAGATTTCTTCTCTTACTCGGAGCACACCAGGACTCCCCTGAAGGGGAGGACGTTGACGCAGAACGGGAAACCGTTGACCTGCGGTCCGGACTACCAACCGGAAGGCAATTTCGTGTGCCCCGGAAGCCTACACCGACAGCTTGCGGCCAGTAGCTGATCAGCCCTGTGATGTGGAGTTATTTGCTGATCTTGCAACTCCTGCGGCGACTGCCGGGCCAATGGCGATTCCGACCTTGAAGAATCAATGGAAATCTGGTCAGCGAGAAGATGATTTGACCAATCCAGGATTTTTTGCTCACAGTCGCCTGACTTGTCTGTCCGACATACGCCGGGGCTAATGGAAGGGCTGCCTGCCGCTTGGAGGCCGAGCGGGAATGGAAACCGGTGGCGCCAGAATTCTTGACGGCCCCGGCTCCGCCGTTGGTCGGGACGGCCAGCGGTCAGTGTCTGGGACCGTTCGGCGAGTCACCAACCTCGGTGGCCAGTACACCTAGACCTTGGCCGCAGTCTTCGAACGGGCGTGGGCCGGAAGGCCGTTGGCGAGGTCCTCGACCATCAGGCGCCAGGCGATGGCGGTCGCCGCGGTGCGCAGCTGGGGGCTGCGCGGGCGGCCGGCGTCGGCGTCCAGCCGGGCGTTGAGCCAGTCCGACCAGGCCTGGGCGAGGACGCGGACCTCCTGGGATCCGGTGTCGGTGGGGGAGAGCCGGTCGCCGTCGCGGGTGAGGTAGCCCTCGGCGGCCATCCGGTCGAAGACCGGTTCCAGGGCCTCGGGCGGGATCCGCTTGCGGGCGGCGATGAGGTCCAGGGAGGCCTGGCCGACGGCCTTGGTGTGGCCGGCGACCTCCATCAGCGCCCAGGCCCCGGCCAGGTCGACCCGGGTGTCGGCGTCGTCGACGATCGAGCGGACGGTGTCGAGGTCCACGCCGCGCACGAGCTTGCCGACGGCGTACTCCAGGTGCGGGTCGGAGTCGCTGGTGGTCGGCTGGGCGAAGCCCTCGCCCATGTCGGTGGAGCCGGCCCGGGCGGTGTCCCGCAGTTGCACCTGTTTGAGGAAGAGCGCGACCACGAACCCGACCAGGGCGACCGGCACCGTCCACAGGAACACGGTGTGCAGGGCGTCGGAGTAGGCCTGGATGATCGGGGCCGCCTGCGCGGCGGGCAGCCGGTGCAGGCCCTGCGGGCTCTCTGCGGCCCGGGCGAGCAGCGCCGGGTCCGCGCCGGTGAGGCGGGCCGAGGAGGCCACGCCCCGGGCGAGTTCGGTCTTGAGGCTGTTGGCGTAGATGGTGCCGAACACGGCGGTGCCGAAGGAGCTGCCGATGGTGCGGAAGAAGGTCACCCCGGAGGTGGCGGTGCCGAGGTCCGCGTAGTCGACGGTGTTCTGCACGGCGATGGTGAGCACCTGCATGCTCAGCCCGATGCCGACGCCGAGCACGAACATGTAGAGGGAGGCGAGCGCGGTGCCCGTGCCGGGTTCGAGCCGGGAGAGCAGGTAGAGGCCGACGGCCATCACCAGGGTGCCGACGATCGGGAACACCCGGTACCGGCCGGTCTTGCTGACGGCGTTGCCGCTGGCGATCGAGGCGAGCAGCAGCCCGATCACCATCGGCAGCGTCCGCACGCCGGAGACGGTCGCCGAGTCGCCGTCGACGTACTGCAGGAAGGTCGGCAGGAAGGTCAGCGCGCCGAGCATCGCGAAGCCGACGATGAAGCTGAGTACCGAGCAGACCGCGAACACCGGGTTCCGGAACAGCCGCATCGGCAGCATCGGTTCGACGGCCCTGCTCTCCACCCAGCAGAACAGCCCGAGGGCGGCGGCGCCGCCGGCGAACAGGGCGATGATCACCCCGGAGCCCCAGGCGTACTCGTTGCCGCCCCAACTGGTCGCCAGGATCAGGGCGCTGGCGCCGATCGCGACGAGTGCGATCCCCAGGTAGTCGATCACCGGGCGCACCGCCGAGCGCACCGAGGGGATGGTCCGGGCGGCCGCGATCACCACCAGGATCGCGATCGGCACGTTGACGTAGAACGCCCAGCGCCAGGACAGGTGGTCGGTGAACAGCCCGCCCAGCAGCGGCCCGATGACCGTCGCCGCGCCGAACACCGCGCCGATCGCGCCCTGGTACTTGCCGCGCTCGCGCAGCGGGATGACGTCCGCGATCAGTGCCATGGCCGTCACCATCAGGCCGCCCGCGCCGATGCCCTGGAGCGCCCGCCAGGCGATCAGCAGCGTCATGTTGGTCGCCAGGCCGCAGAGGAACGAGCCGGTGATGAAGACGACCGCCGAGACCTGGAAGAGCAGTTTGCGCCCGTACAGGTCGCCGAACTTGCCGGCCAGCACGGTGGCCACCGTCTCGGCCAGCAGGTAGGCCGTCACCACCCACGACATGTGCGCGGCCCCGCCGAGGTCCGCGACGATGGTGGGCAGCGCGGTGCCGACGATGGTCTGGTCGAGCGCGGCCAGCAGCATGCCGAGCACGATGGTGCCGAAGACGACGTTGCGCTGCCGGACGTCCAGCACCGGCGGGGCGGTCGGCGGGGTTTCGGTGGCGGCGTTCATGTCCTCAGCCTCCGGGGCGCCGGGAGAGGCCGCGATCGGGTTCGGCCGTCCGGGTGAGCGGCGGCGCGGGCGGCGCAGCCCGGCTGGCGGCTCCGGGGCCGCGCCGTCCACGATGGCCGTTCGGAGGGGGGCCGCGCGCGGCGGGCGGGCAGCCGGACCGGGAAGACCGGTCGACGGCCGGTCGCCGGACGCGAAGCCAGACGACCGCCGGACGCCCGGAAGGTGCTCCCATGACGGCCCAACCCCCGTGCAGCCCCCCGGAACAGCGGCCTGGCGCCTCCGCCGCGAGCCGGCGGGCCGAGGCGCGGCGCTGGCGGGCGCTGACGGTCTGCCTGGTCGCGGGGTTCATGACGCTGCTGGACGTCAGCATCGTCAACGTCGCCCTGCCGACCGTGCGGGCCGGGCTGCACATGTCCGACAGCGGCCTGCAGTGGGTGCTCAGCGGCTACGCGCTCGCCTTCGGCCTGGTGCTGGTCCCGTCCGGGCGGCTCGGCGACGCCCGCAGCCGCCGGGCCGTCTTCCTCACCGGGCTCGCCCTGTTCACCGCGGCCAGCGCGCTGGCCGGGGCGGCGCAGAACCAGGAGTGGCTGGTGCTGGCCCGGCTGTTCCAGGGCGCGGCCGGCGGGGTGCTGGTGCCGCAGGTCTCCGGCTTCATCCAGGTCCTGTTCCAGGGCGCCGAGCGCGGCCGGGCCTTCGGCGCGCTCGGCGCCACCATCGGTCTGTCCACCGCCGTCGGCCCGCTGCTGGGCGGCCTGCTGATCCACCTGTTCGGCCCGCAGAACGGCTGGCGCTGGGTGTTCCTGGTCAACCTGCCGATCGGCGTGGCCGCCCTGCCCATCGCCTACCGGCTGCTCCCGCCGCCCCCGCCGGCGGCCTCGCGGGCCGGGCACCGGGACTTCGACCCGGTCGGGGTGCTGCTGCTCGGTGCCGGGACGGTCGCGCTGCTGCTGCCGTTCGTCCAGGCGCAGCAGTGGCACGGCTCGACGCGCTGGTTGCTGCTGCCGCTGGCGGCGGTGCTGCTGGGGGCCTTCGTGGGCTGGGAGCGGTACTACGCGCGGGGCCGGGAGCCGCTGGTGAGCATGGCGCTGTTCGCGGTGCGCCCGTACGCGGCGGGGGTGGCGCTGTCGCTGGTGTACTTCGCCGGGTTCACCGCGATCTTCTTCATCTTCACGCTCTACCTCCAAGCGGGCCTGCACTACTCGGCGCTGACGGCGGGCCTGGCGATCACGCCGTTCGCGCTGGGCTCGGGCGTGTCCGCGGCGATCGGCGGACGGCTGGTGCACCGGCTGGGCCGCCGGTTGGTGCTGCTCGGCCTGGTGCTGGTCCTGGCCGGCCTGCTGGCCTCGGCCCTGGCGGTGCAGCTGTGGACGGGGTCGGCGATCGGCTGGGCGACGGTGCTGCCGCTGCTGGTCGCCGGGGTGGGCAGCGGGCTGGTGATCGCGCCGAACCAGACCCTGACCCTCCAGCAGGTGCCGATCGCCCGGGCGGGCAGCGCCGGCGGTGTCCTGCAGACCGCCCAGCGGGTCGGCTCGGCGGTCGGCATCGCCATCGTCGGCTCGGTCTTCTTCGCCCACGCCCAGGGCCCGCGCCCGGACTGGGCGCTGGCCTTCCAACTGGGCGTGACGGTCGCGGCGGGCCTGGTCCTGGCGGCGCTGCTGGTGGCTCTGGCGGATGTGGCGGCAGGCCGCCGCGACGGGTGAGCAGCGTTTCCGGCGCCGCCGCCGGACGGCGGGTCAGTGGTCGCGGCGCTGGACGGCGACCGCGGCGACCACCACCGAGGCGAGCGCCCAGAGCGCGAACGTGGCCCAGGATCCGGCGACGGTGGCCGGGTGCGCGGAGGGCAGCGAGTGGGTCAGGTCGACCTGGGCCAGCCGGCGCCAGGCCTGGAGCGGCATGGCGTGCAGGAGGTCGGCCGACCAGCGGTAGCGCTCGTTGAAGAACGCCGGCAGGAAGAACAGCACCAGGACGGTGCCCACCACGGCTCCGGCGGTGTGCCGGATCAGCGCGCCGAGGGCGAATCCGGCGAGGGCGCAGACCGGGGCGAACAGGGCGGCGGCCGCGACGAAGCGCAGCGCGGTCGGGTCGGTGGCGGACACGCCGATGTGGGTGTCGGCGAGGACCGCCTGGCAGGCGCCGAAGGAGACGCCCGCGGTGACGGCGCCGTAGCCGAGCATGACCGCGGTCAGTACGCAGGCCTTGGCGGCGATCACGGCCCGGCGGTCCGGGACGGCCACCAGCGTGGTGCGGATCAGCCCGCTCGCGTACTCGCCGACCAGGACGAGCGCGCCGACGCTGCCCGCGACGATCATCACGACGTCGGCGGCGATCATGGTGAAGGAGTTGCCGAGCGCGACCTGCAGCATGGTCGCCGGATCGCCGTCGCCGACGGTGTAGTGGTCGTAGGTGTACCGGGCCGCCTTGAGGTTGGCGGCGATGATGAACAGGGCGCTCAGGCCCAGCACCCAGACGGTCGAGCGCAGGGACCAGAACTTGATCCACTCGGCGGCGAGCAGGTCGCCGAAGCGGGCGCGTGGCCGGGGAAGGGGCCGGGGAAGGGGGCGGGGGGTGGTGGTCGCGGTGCTCATCGGGGCTCTCCGGCCAGGTAGTCGACGCTGTCGGCGGTCAGTTCCATGAACGCCTCCTCCAGGGAGGCGGTGCGGGTGGTCAGGGCGTGCAGCAACAGACGTTGCTCCAGGGCGAGTTCGCCGATCCGGGTGGCGTCCAGGCCGGTCACGGCGAGCGCGCCGTCCGGGCCCGGGCGGACGGTGGCGCCCGCCGCGGTCAACACGGCCGCCAGCCGGTCGGGTTCGGCCGCCCGGACGGTGACGCCGGTGCGGCCGGCCCGGGCGGAGAACTCCGCCAGGCTCTCGTCGGCGATCAGCCGGCCCCGGCCGATCACCACCAGGCGGTCGGCGGTGTGCTCCATCTCGGCCATCAGGTGGCTGGAGACGAAGACCGTCCGTCCTTCGGCTGCGAGGCGGCGGAACAGGCCGCGTACCCACAGCACGCCCTCCGGGTCGAGGCCGTTGAGCGGCTCGTCGAAGAGGAGGACGGGCGGGTCGCCGAGCAGCGCGCCGGCGATGCCCAGGCGCTGCTTCATCCCCAGCGAGTAACCGCGGATCCGGCGCCCGGCGGCCTTGGTGAGCCCGACCTCGTGCAGCACCTCCTCGACCCGCGCGGCCGGGATCGCGTTGGCGCGGGCCAGCGCCCGCAGCTGGGCCGCGCCGCTGCGCCCGCCGTGGACGTCGCCCGCGTCGAGCAGGGCGCCGACGTCGCGCAGGCCGCGCGGCCGAGACCGGAACGGGCGGCCGTCGATGGTGGCGGTGCCGCCGGTCGGGTCGTTGAGGCCGAGGATCAGCCGCAGGGTGGTGGACTTGCCCGCGCCGTTGGGGCCCAGGAAGCCGGTCACATGGCCGGGCCGGACGGTGAAGGTGAGGCGTTCGACGGCGGTGGTGCGGCCGTAGCGCTTGGTCAGCTCGGTGACTTCGATCATGGGCTCAACGGTGCCGGGCGGGGCCGGGCCGCCGCATCGGACCGGCGCTGACACCGCGCGCCCCGGCTGTCACCCCCGGTCGTACAACCACGGTCCGATGACGGCGACTCGGGCCGCCGATACGATCTTCGTATGCTTGCGACGCCCTCTCCGCCCCTGTTCCGGCGCGTTCCGCCCGAGGTCTGGGTCGGACTCGCCTGGTGCGTGGCCGCCGCGTACCCCGCCGTCCTGCTCGGCGGCAACGCCCGGTACCACGGCGGGGCCGCCGCCCACGGCGGCCTGTCCTTCACCCTGGCCACCACGGTGGTGGCCTTCGCCGGCGCCGCGCTGGTTCGCCGCCTTCCGGTGCTCGCGGTCGCCCTGCTGTTCGTCGCCGCCTTCACGGAGACCGACGGCTGGGCCGCCGACACCCAGGTCCCGCCGGCCTCCCTGCTGGCCGTGGACGTCGCGCTCTGCCTGATCACCGCCACCCGGCCGCGCCGCAGCTCGCGGGCCGCGTTCGCGCTGGTGATGAGCCTGCTCGTGCTGCACATCGGCCTGGTGCACGGCAACACCGTCGGCATCTTCACCGGCACCCACATCGGCTCCGCCGACGGCGCCGCGCTGCTCGCCCTGGTCGCCTGGCTGATCGGCCGCTCGATGCGGCAGAACCGCGAGCACGCCCAGGCGTTGAGCACCCGGGCGGCCACCGAGGCCGTCACCGCCGAACGGCTGCGGATCGCCCGCGAGATGCACGACACCGTCGCCCACACCATCGGCATCGTCGCCCTCCAGGCCGGCGCCGCCCGCCGGGTCATCGACACCCGCCCCGAACGGGCCAAGCAGGCGCTCGGCGAGATCGAGAACGCCGGCCGGGACACCCTGGCCGGGCTGCGCCGGATGCTCGTCGCGCTGCGCCAGGCCGACGGCGAGACGTCGGCGACCACCCCCCAGGGCCTGGCCGACCTCGACCGGCTGGCCGCCGCGACCACCGCCGCCGGCGTCCGGGTCGAGGTCCGGCGGCGGGGTGAACAGGGCCCGCTGCCACCGGAGATCGACCTCTCGGCGTTCCGCGTCATCCAGGAGTCCGTCACCAACGTGGTGCGGCACGCGGACACCCGCTCCTGCGAGGTCCTGGTCGACCGCCGCACGGCGGGCGAGGTGGCCGTGGAGATCACCGACCGGGGTACGGGCCCCGGCACCGACCCGGGCCGGGGCACCGGCTTCGGCCTGGCCGGGCTGCGCGAGCGGGTCGGCCTGCTGGACGGCGAGTTCGAGGCCGGTCCGCGCCCCGAGGGCGGCTTCCGGGTCGCCGTCCGACTGCCGATCCCCGTGGAGGTGAATGCATGACCCGCGTCCTGCTGGTCGACGACCAGCCGCTGGTCCGGGCCGCGCTGGAGATGGTCATCACCGAGACCGCCGACGTCGAGGTGGTCGGCGAGGCCGGCACCGGCGCCGAGGCCGTCCGGCTGGCCGGTGAACTGCGGCCCGACGTCGTCGTGATGGACCTGCGGATGCCCGGCATGGACGGCATCGAGGCGACCCGCCTGATCACCGGCGGCGGTGGGCCGACCAGGGTCGTCGTGCTCACCACCTTCGACGACGACGACCACGTGTACGCGGCGCTGCGCGCCGGGGCGTCCGGCTTCCTGGTCAAGGACATGGCGCTGGACGACATCCTCGCCGCCGTCCGGGTGGTGGCCGCCGGGGACGCCCTGATCGCACCGAGCGTCACCCGCCGGCTGATCTCCTCCTTCGCGGACCAGCGGCCGGGCCCGGGCCCGGCCGCCGCCGCGTCACCGGCCGCTGCACCGGTGCCGGCCCCCGGGCCGACAGCGGCCGCCCGGCGGCTGGGCGCGATCACCGACCGGGAGCGGGAGATCCTCACCCTGGTCGGCCGGGGCCTGTCCAACACCGAGATCGCCGCCGAACTGGTCCTCAGCATCGCCACGGTGAAGACCTACATGACCCGGCTGCTGGCCAAGCTCGACGCCCGCGACCGGGTCCACCTCGTCATCCTGGCCTACGAGGCGGGCCTGGTCACCGTCCCCGGCTGACGTCGGCAGGTTCAGCGCTTGATCGCCACGCCCGCGTACATCGCGATGTCCTGGTCGCGGATCGGCGCCGCCCCGGTGTCCGGGCGCCAGTGGTGGACCAGGGTGACGCCGGGGTCGAGGAGGTCGTAGCCGTCGAAGAAGGCCGCGGTCTCCTTCTGGTCGCGGATCTGCAGCGGGATGCCGCGCGCGTTGTACTCCCGGCCGACGCCGCCCACGCCCACCGGGTCGGTGTCCCCGGTGAACACGGTCAGGGCGAGGAAGCTGCCGGGCGCCAGGGCGTCCATGAAGCGGCGCACGATGCCCTGCGGGTCGTCCTCGTCGAGCACGAAGTGGACGATGGCGATCAGCGACAGCGCCACCGGCTGGGAGAAGTCGAGGACCTCGCGCAGCCGGGGGTTCTGGATGATCGACTCCGGGGCGCGGAAGTCGGCGTCCACGTAACAGGTGCGGCCCTGCGACGTGCTGGACATCAGGGCCCGCGCGTGGGTGAGCACGATCGGGTCGTTGTCGACGTAGGCGACCCGCGCGTCCGGGGCGATCGACTGGGCGATCTCGTGGACGTTGGGCGAGGTGGGGATGCCGGTGCCGATGTCCAGGAACTGCCGGACGCCGTACTCCTCGGTGAGGTGGCGGACGGCGCGCTGCATGAAGTCGCGGGTGGTGCGCATGGAGATCGGCAGCGACGGCCAGGCCTGCACCGAGGCGTGCGCGGCGACGCGGTCCGCCTCGAAGTTGGTCTTGCCGCCGATGAGGTAGTCGTAGACCCGCGCCGAGTGCGGTACGTCCATCCGCAGATCCACCGACGGGTACTCCTCCTGCGGACCGCGCCCTGCCCGGACCTCGTTCGACATGCTCGTCCTCCCGTTGCTGGGGTTCCGTCACCGGCCGCCCTGGTGGCGGGCCTTGGTGCGCATGGTAACGGTGTTCCGGGACGACAAGATGACCATCTCTTGGGGTTAAGGCCCCCTTAAGGGCGCATCCTAGGCCTGGGCCGCCGGGCTGCCGGTGGCGGGGGAGCCGCTCTGCCCCGGGAGGAGCGGGTGGTGTCCGTACGATCGACCGGCGGCGGCCAGTTCGAGCGCGGCGCCGGTCCAGGCGGCACCGAACGCCCAGGTCGAGAACCACTCGCACAGGTACAGCGGCCGGACGGCCCAGTCCGTGCCGACGCCGGCCACCCCGGCGACGACGGCGAGCAGCAGGAGCACCAGGATCAGCACCCCGGCCGCCAGGTAGGCCCGGCTGACCCAGGACGGCTGGGTGGAGCGCGGGTTGCGGAAGGAGTAGACGCAGAACATCGCCAGCACGAAGAGCAGCAGTCCGGCGAAGGCGTAGTGCAGCAGGCCGACCGCGCTCTGGAACGAGGTCGCGCCCCGCGGCGCGGTCGGGCACAGGGCGACCCCGAGCGCGAACACGCCGGCGGCGGTGCTCCAGCGGTCGTCCCGGCGGTCGAAGCGGTAGCAGATCAGGAACACCCCGAGCGCGCACAGGCCGCCCACGAAGAGGTTCCGGGTGCTGGTGTAGTACGAGCCGCTCATCGAGGCCGGCCAGAATCCCGCCGTGCTCTGGCCCCTGAGCTCGGCGAACAGCCAGTTCCCCAGGGGGAGTGCGAGCGGCAGCAGGATGCCGATCAGTCCGACGCCGAGTCGTAGGAAGGTGATGGTCCGTTCGTCCTGGTTGGTGCCTCCCCGGGCGACGACCGCGTCGCGCTCCGGGTCTTCCGCCGTCCGCCGTTCGTGGGTCACGGACGCCTCCTTGCCCTCTGCACTATGAGCAGCTGTCAGCTGGTGTACCCACGGTGCGGCCCCTGTCCACACCACCTGAACGGGCGGTTTGAAGACGGACCCCAGCGGCGTGACGGGGGTCAGCCGGTGGGGCTGGCGGACCTGGCGATGAGGGAGTTGAGCAGGGCCGCGCCGCGCTCGGCGTCGTCGACGCTCACGGCGAACTCGCGCCCGCGCCGGGTGCGGACCACCAGGCAGACGCCGCGGCGCAGCATCACGGTGGTGCCGAGGCTGTTGACGCGGTAGCCCCAGCCGCCGGCCTGGGCGGGGGTGCGCAGCTCGGCGCGGGCCGAGTCGAGGTCGGCGGGGGACCAGCGCCGGCTGGGCCAGCCGAACGGGCCGAAGTCGACGGACAGGCCGTCGGCGGTCACCCGGGTCGTGACCGAGGAGCAGCCGAGCGTGATGACGGAGGTGGAGGCGAACGGCACGATCAGCGACCAGTTGAGCGCGATCAGCCCGCTGGCCGGCGCCAGCACGGCGCCCAGGGCGCCCAGGGCGAGGACGGCCGAGGCCAGTTGCAGCCACGTGTTGGCGGCTCGGGAGAGCCAGACCAGGTGCTCGCCCGGCACGGCCGTCAGCGTCGGCGCCCCGGCCGCCGGTCGCCCGCCGGTCGGGGAGTCGACGCGCGGGCGGACGGCCAGCCAGGTCAGCAGGCCGGCCAGGCCCGCCGCCACGACCAGGACGACCACCTCGAAGCCCATCGGCGCGGCCTCCTGCCAGCGCGCGCGGTCCAGGTTGGCGTGCACGATGGAGGTCTGCGCCCCCGTCAGGAGTACTCCGCCGGCCGCCAGCGCCGGCCCGATGGCACCGCGCGCCGTCCCGGCCCGGAACCGGAGGGTGGCCGCGGCGGCCAGCACCAGCACCAGCCAGACCGCCGCCGGGAACAGCGCGGCCGCCGTCAGTGACATGGAGCCGTCCGGGTCCTGCCCGCCCCAGTGGGTGGCGAGCGGGTCCGGCAGCCGGTGGCGCGCGGCCCACGGCAGCGCGATCAGCAGGGCCAGGACGCCCGCCGACCAGGCCACCGCGCCCCAGAACGCGCCGCGCCCCGCCCCGGGCTCCCGGCGCTCCTTCGCTATGAGCTTCCCGTCCGTCACGACATCCCCCTGATCATGTCCACGAGATCGTTCCTGCTGTAGCCGGCCCGGGCCGCATCGGCGACCAACTGTCGTACCCGCTCGGCCAGTTCGGAGCGCGTGTCGGCGTCCTCGGCGACCGTGACGCCACGGCCCCGGCGGAACTCCAGCACGCCCTCGTCGCGCAGCGTGCGCAGCCCGCGCAGGACGGTGTTGGTGTTCACCCCCAGCGCCCGGGAGAGCTCCCGGGCCGGTGGCAACCTGTCCCCGGGGGCGCACTCGCCCTCGGCGACGGCCCGCCTGATCGCGCCTGCCACCTGCTCGTGCAGGGGGCGGGCGTCGCCGGTGTCCAGCTTCAGCAACATGGTGCTAATGACGATAGCACCATCCAGATCTCTCGTCGGCCGCCTCGCGCGCCCCGCCACCTCGCCGGAGCGCCCGCCCCCTCGCGCACCCCGGCGCCCCGGCGGAGCATGGACACCGAGGAGGTGGCGGCACGGCGGTGAGCGGACGACTGCGGGTGTTCCTGGGGGCTGCGCCGGGGGTCGGCAAGACGTACGCCATGCTCGCCGAGGGCCGCCGACTGCGCGACGACGAAGACCTCGACGTCGTCGTCGGACTGGTCGAGACCTACGGCCGCCGGGGCACCGAACACCAGCTCGGGGACCTGCCCGTACTGCCCCGCCGCACCGTCGGCCACCGCGGCACCACCCTCACCGAGCTCGACGTCGATGCCCTGCTCGCCCGCCGCCCGCAGCTCGCGCTCGTCGACGAACTCGCCCACACCAACGCCCCCGGCGGCCGCCACCCCAAACGCTGGCAGGACGTCCGGGAACTCCTCGACGCCGGCGTCGACGTGGCCACCACCGTCAACATCCAGCACCTGGAGAGCCTCAACGACGTCGTCGAACAGATCACCGGCGTCGCCCAGCGCGAGCGGATCCCCGACGAGGTGGTCCGCGCCGCCGACCGGATCGAACTCGTCGACCTCAGCCCGCAGGCCCTGCGCACCCGGATGGCCCAGGGCGCGATCTACCCGCCCGACCGGATCGACGTCGCCCTGGACCACTACTTCCGGGCCGGCAACCTCGGCGCCCTGCGCGAACTCGCCCTGCTCTGGCTGGCCGACCGGGTCGAGGAGGAACTCGCCGACTACCGCGCCCGGCACGGCATCCGGGCGCCCTGGGAGACCAAGGAACGCATCGTCGTCGCCCTCAACGGGGCCCCGCAGGGCGAGCACCTGATCCGCCGCGGCGCCCGCACCGCCACCCGGGTGCACGGCGACCTGATCGGCGTGCACGTCCGGCCCGACGACGGCGCCACCGTCCACGAGCCGCCCGCCCTCGCCGGCCAGCGCGCCCTGCTGCACGAACTCCACGGCGGCTACATCGAGGTCGACGGCACCGACGCCGCCCGCGCCCTGGTGGACTTCGCCCACGCCGAGAGCGCCACCCAGATCCTGCTCGGGCCGACCAGCCGCAGCCGCCTGCGCGAACTGGTCTCCGGCTCGGTGATCAACCGCGTCATCCGGCTGGCCGGCCCGATCGACGTCCGGGTCGTCCCCCCGCCCCAACCCGGCCTGCTGGCCGTCCCGCCCGCACCCCGGCGCCGCCGCCCGGCCGCCGTCCCGCCGCGCCGCCGGCGCCTGGCCTGGCTGGCCGGCCCGGCCGCAACGGCCGCCCTGGCCTGGGCGCTCTCCCCGCTGCGCGACTCGCTGGCCCTCCCCGGCGCCCTGCTCTGCCTGCTGCTGGTCGTCGCCGCCACCGCCCGGCTCGGCGGCCTGCTGCCCGCCGCCGCCAGCACCGCCGCCGGGGCGCTCGCCGCCGACTACTTCTTCACCGCGCCCTGGCACAGCCTCGCCGTCACCCGCGGCGCCGACCTCGCCGCGCTGCTGCTCTTCCTCGCCGTCGCCGGGATCATCGCCCACCTCATCGACGGCCTCACCCGCCGCTCCCAGCAGGCCGACCGGGCCCGCGCCGAAGCGGCGGGGGGGGGCCCGCGTGGCGGGGCGGCGGGGGGAGACGGGGCCCCCGCCGTGGCCCCCCCGGACGGCCGCCCGGCGCCGCGGGTGGGCCG
>NZ_JBHWIJ010000089.1:19841-28129 GCF_042732255.1 Kitasatospora sp. NPDC059803
GGGGCGCGGGCGCCGCGCCCGACCCCGCCCCCCGCGCCGGCCCCCCCCTCCGCCCCGCCCGGCGCCCGGGGCGCGGCCGGGCGGCCGCCCTCGTCCTGGTCCGCACCGGCCGGTTCTGGCGCCCCACCGCCGCCTCCGGCACCGCCCTCCCGCAGCGCCCCGAAGAGGCCTCGCTCGCCGTCGACCTCGGCCCGGACGCCGTCCTGGCCCTGCGCGGACCGGCGCTCACCGAGCAGGACACCCGACTGCTCGGCCCCTACGTCACCCAGCTGCGACTGGCCCGGGAACGCGAACGGCTGGCCGCCCAGGCCGCCGCCGCCGAGACCCTCGCCCACACCGACGCCCTGCACACCGCACTGCTGGAGGCCGTCGGACAGGACCTGCGCGCCCCGCTCGCCGCGCTGCGCCGCGAGGCCGCCGACCTGCCGGGGCCGCCGGGGCGGCGGATCGCCGCCGAGGTACGGCGGATGGAACGTCTGGTCGCCGACCTGCTGGACCTCGACCGGCTGCGGGCCGGCGAGCAACCGGTGCTGCTGCGCCCCACGGCGCTGGCCCCGGTGCTCGCCGCCGCGCTGGCCGCCCTGCCCGCCCTGCCCGCCTCGCCCGCCGAGCAGAGCGGCGAGCAGCGCGATGAGCAGCGCGACGTGCGCCTCGCGCTCCCGGACGGCCTGCCGCCCGTGCTCGCCGACGCCGGGCTGCTGGAACGCGCCCTCGCGGTCGTCCTGGCGGGGGCCGGCACGCCCGCCCTGGTGGACGCGGGCGCGGTGGCCGGGCGGATCCACCTCCGGGTGAGGGCCCCCGGCCCGGCCGCCGACGGCACCGGCCTCACCGTGGCGCGGGGCTTCGTCGAGGCGATGAACGGCGAGCTCACCGTCGAACCGTCCCCCGCCGGCGGCACCGCCTACACCCTCGACCTCGCCCGCGCCCCGGCCTGACGCCACGGCTGATCGCCCTCGATCCGGCATCCGGGCCGTCGCGCCACCGCGCGGCTTCCGGCTCCCGCCGCGCGGCCTCCCATCTCCCGCCTCCCGCCGCGCCGCCTCCCGCCTCCGGCCTTCGCCGAACGGGTGAAACCAGGTGTCGGCGGGAGGCAGGCGGGCGGTCGGCGTATGGAGCGCGTTGGGAAGGCGGCCCGGGGCGTCAGGAAGGCGTCAAGGACGGGCGGCGGGCGGCTGGCGCGGCGGTTGGGTGGAGGACGACACACCAGGTGACGCGCCAGGTGACACACCGGGCGACACGCCGGGTACCGGAACGACGACGCGAGGACGGACCATGCACGGCAACGGGCGGTACCAGGGCAGCGGCACCGGCAGGGTGGTGGTCGGGGTCAGCGGATCGCTCGGCAGCCTCGGCGCCCTGCACCGCGGCGTGGCGGAAGCCCGCAGCCGTGGCGCCGAACTCGTCCCGGTACTCGCCTGGGAGCCGCCCGGCGGCGAACTCGGCTACCGCCGCTCGCCGTGCCCGCCGCTGCTCGCGGCGGTGCGGGAGGCGGCCGAACAGCGGCTGCGGGACGCCCTCGACGCGGCGTTCGGCGGCGCCGACCCCGGCGTGCCGCTGCGCCCGCTGGTGATCAGGGGCGAGACCGGGCCCGCCCTCGTCCAGGCCGCCGACCGGCCGGACGACCTGCTGGTTCTCGGCCAGAGTGGCAGTCTGCTGCGGCGCCGGTTGCGGCGCTCGGTCACGGCGCACTGCGCGCGCGAGGCGGGCTGCCCGGTGCTGACCGTCCCGGTGCCCGAGCTGCTGCACGAGCTGGAGGCGCTGCACCGGCGCACCCGGTGGCACCTGCCGGTCGGCCCGGCGCCCGAACTCGTCGCCGCGAAGGGGTAGGGCGTGCGGATGTACGCGGCCCGGCCGGGCGGGCGGCGCTACCACCCGGTCCTGGAGCGGCTCTCCGCCCCGACCTCGGGCACGGTGGCCCTGCTCGCCGGCGGAGTCCTGGCGATGGGCCTCGGCGGGCTCGGCGAACTGCACTCCGGTGGGCTCGCCTACGTCGCCTACCTCGGCCTGTGCGCGATCCTCGGCGGCTTCTCCCGGCCCCGGGCGGCGCCGCTGATCGGACTGGCGGCCTGGCTGTGCTGCAACGCCTTCGCCGAGCACCGGCACGGCGAACTGGGCTGGGCCGGGCCCTGGCCGGAGGGCTCGCACTTCGCGATGTTCACCGCCACCGCCCTGCTGGTGGCCCTGCCCACCACCCTGCCGCGCCGGACGGTCCGGGTGGCGCGGCTGCGCCTCGACCAACTCGGGTGAAACCCCACAGACGGTCCCTCACCGGCCTTCGGGCCGGCGGGCGGACCACGCCGAGACCAGGGCTCCGGCCGGTACTCCGGAACCCTCGGCAACCGGTGGAAAACAGGTAGGAGGCGCGCGGCGCCGTGGCGGCGGAGCGGTGGCCGGTGGGACAGCCGGGCCCCCCCGCCCCGCGGGGCCCCGCCGTGTCCGCACGGCGGGCCCCTTCACGCCTGTGTCAGGCCCGGTCGCAGGCCTGCGCCCGCAGCGCGCGGGCCAGGTCGTCGCGGCACTCCAGGACCAGGCGGCGCAGCGCCGGCGCGGCCTGCGGGTGGCCGTCCAGCCAGGCGTCGGCCTCGGCCAGGGTCTGCTCGCTGGTCTGCGCGCGCGGGAAGAACCCGCTGACGATCCGCATCGCGATCTCGATGGTCCGCTCGGCCCAGACCCGCTCCAGCAGCTTGAAGTAGGGCGCCGCGTAGAGCGCGGTCAGGTCGCGGTGGGCGGGCAGCGCGAAGCCCGCGATCTGGGCCTCGACCAGGGCGTTCGGCAGTTCGTCGGAGTCGACCACGGCCGACCAGGCGGCGGCCTTGGCCTCCGCGGTGGGCCGGGCGGCCAGGCACTGGGTGTACTGGCGCTTGCCGCTGGCGGTGTTGTCGGCGGCCAGCTCCCCGGCCAGTTCCTCGTCGCCGGCCTGGCCGGCGGCGGCCAGCGCCAGCCACAGCGACCAGCGCAGCTCCTGGTCGACGTCCAGGCCGTCGATCCGGGCGCTGCCGGCCAGCAGGCCGCGGACCAGGCCGAGGTGCTCGGCGCCGCCCGCGGTCTGGGCGAGGAAGCGGGCCCAGGCCAGCTGGTGGTCGCTGCCGGGGACGGCCTCGCGCAGTTCGCGCAGGGCGCCGTCGGCCAGCTGCCGGCCGCCCTCGCCGCGCCAGGCCGGGTCGGCGTACAGGTCGACGGCGGTCTTGGCCTGGGCGTGCAGCGACTGCAGCACGCCGATGTTGCCCTCCTGGCCGGCGAAGCGCAGCACCAGGGCGACGTAGTCGCGGGCCGGCATCAGGCCGTCCCGGGTGAGGTTCCAGACGGCGGACCAGGCGAGTGCCCGGGCCAGCTCGTCGTGGATGTCGCCGAGGCCGGTGCGCAGGGTCTCCAGGGACTCGGAGTCGAAGCGGATCTTGCAGTAGGTGAGGTCGTCGTCGTTGAGCAGCACCAGCGCGGGGCGGGGGCGGCCGGCGGCCTCGGCGACGACGGTGCGGTTGCCGGTGACGTCGAGCTCGATCCGTTCGGTGCGCACCAGGGAGCCGTCGGCGTCCCGGTCGTAGAGGCCGATCGCGATCCGGTGCGGGCGCAGCACCGTCCCGTCCTGGAGGACGGCGAGTTCGGTGATCCGGCCCTCGGCGTCGGTGGTCACCTGCGGGGTGAGCGAGTCGACCCCGGCGGTCTGCAGCCAGGCGGCGGCCCAGGCCTTGAGGTCGCGGCCGCTGGTCTCCTCCAGGACGTCCAGCAGGTCGCCGAGTTCGGTGTTGCCGAAGGCGTGGCGCTTGAAGTAGTGGCGGGCGCCCTCGAAGAAGGCCTCGGAGCCGACGTAGGCGACCAGCTGCTTGAGGACGGCGGCGCCCTTGGCGTAGGTGATGCCGTCGAAGTTGAGCTTGGCGTCCTCGAGGTCGCGGATGTCGGCGGTGATCGGGTGGGTGGTGGGGAGCTGGTCCTGCCGGTAGGCCCAGGCCTTGCGCTGGTTGGCGAAGGTGACCCAGGCGGAGGAGTACCGGGTGCGGGCGCCGATCAGGCCGTAGGAGCCCATGAAGTCGGCGAAGGACTCCTTCAGCCACAGGTCGTCCCACCAGCGCATGGTGACCAGGTCGCCGAACCACATGTGCGCCATCTCGTGCAGGATGACGTTGGCGCGGCCCTCGTAGGCGGCGTCGGTGACCTTCGAGCGGAAGACGAACTCCTCGCGGAAGGTGACGCAGCCGGGGTTCTCCATGGCGCCGATGTTGTACTCGGGGACGAACGCCTGGTCGTACTTGCCGAAGGGGTACGGGTAGTCGAACTCCTCGTGGAAGAAGTCGAGTCCGAGCTTGGTGACGCCGAGGATCTCGTCCGCGTCGAAGTACTGGGCGAGGGACTTGCGGCACATCGCGGAGAGCGGGATCTCCAGGGTGGTGCCGTCGGCGAGTCCGCGGCTGTAGTGGTCGCGGGCGACGTGGTAGGGGCCGGCCACGACGGCGGTGAGGTAGCTGGAGATCGGCTGGGTCGGCGCGAACTCCCAGGTGCGGGCGGTGCCTTCCTCGGTGACCTTGTCGTGGACGGCGTTGGACCAGACGTCCCAGGCGGCGGGGGCGGTCACGGTGAAGCCGAACGGGGCCTTCAGGTCGGGCTGTTCGAAGGTCGCGAAGACCCGGCGGGCGTCGGCCGGCTCGTAGTGGGTGTAGAGGTACGTCTCGCCGTCCACCGGGTCGGTGAAGCGGTGCAGGCCCTCGCCGGTGCGGCTGTAGGCGCAGTCCGCCTCGACGGTGAGGACGTTCTCGGCGGCGAGGCCGTCGACGTGCACCCGGGCGCCGTCGTAGGCGGTGGCCGGGTCGATCGCGCGGCCGTTGAGGGTGACGGCGTGGACGGCGGGGGCGAGCAGGTCGAGGAAGGTGGCGGCGCCGGGCCGGGAGCAGCGGAACGTGACGGTGGTGGTGGAGCGGAAGGTGGCGGCCGCCGGATCGGGGGCGGAGGTCACGTCCAGCCGGACCTGGTAGCCCTCCACGGCCAGGATGCTGGCCCGCTGCTGCGCTTCGTCGCGGCTCAGGTTCTTGCCCGGCACGGCGGTACTCCTTTGTCCGGCTCGCACGGTGGTGCGTCTGTGGGTGGTGCGGTCTCGGCGCGCGGTGTGCCGCGCTCCGCAGGGGCATCCTTTCACGCCCTCCCTCGCCGGTACCATTGCACAGGCCGTCCCGGCGGGGCCGGAATCAGCGGCGGCGGGCGGGTGTTGACGGGTCGGGGTGGCACGCCTGCCTGCCTCGTCATCACCTCACGAAGGACGACAGCCGTGACGACTGCCGCTGAGCGCAAGACCGCCGACTTCTGGTTCGACCCGGCCTGCCCGTGGGCGTGGATGACGTCCCGCTGGCTGATCGAGGTGCAGCAGCTGCGTCCGGTGGACGTGAACTGGCACGTGATGAGCCTGTCGGTGCTGAACGAGGACCGCGACCTCCCGGAGAACTACCGCGAGCTGCTGGACAACGCCTGGGGCGCGGTGCGGGTGTGCATAGCGGCCGCCCAGGCGCATGGCGACGAGGTGCTGGGCCGGCTCTACACCGAGCTGGGCCTGCGCTTCCACAACCAGGGCCTGCCGCAGAACCGGGAGACGGTCGAGGCGGCGCTGGTGGCCGCCGGGCTGCCCGCGGAGCTGGCGGACGCGGCCGACACGGACGCGTACGACGAGGCCCTGCGCGCCTCGCACAAGGAGGGCATCACCCTGGTCGGCGAGGACGTCGGCACCCCGGTGATCGCGGTGGAGGGAGTGGACGGCGAGCGGGTCGCCTTCTTCGGCCCGGTGGTCACCCCGGCCCCGAAGGGCGAGGCCGCGGCTCGGCTCTGGGACGGCACCCTGCTGGTGGCCTCCACCCCGGGCTTCTACGAGATCAAGCGGACCCGTACGGCGGGCCCGTCCTTCGAGTAGCGCGGGGTGCGCGAAGGGCCCGGTACCGTGGCTGGCGGTACCGGGCCCTCGTGCGTGCCGGGGTCAGCGGGCGGCGGCCGCGTCCCGCCGCTGCTTGACCAGGCCGGCGGCGCTCAGCAGCGCGACCAGCACCCCGGCCGCGTACAGCTGCTGCCGGTTGCCCTCGGTGGTGGTCATCAGGGCGAGGATGCCGGCCACGGCGGCCATCGCGATCCAGGTCAGGTACGGGTAGCCCCACATCTTCACGGTGAGCAGTTCGGGTGCCTCGCGCTCCAGCCGGCGGCGCATCCGCAGCTGGACGAGGCAGATGAACAGCCAGACGACCAGGATGGCCACGCCGGTGGTGTTCATCAGCCAGGTGAAGACGGTCTCCGGCCAGAACTTGGCGGCCAGCACGGCGCCGAAGCCGAACAGGCAGGAGGCCAGCACGGCCCGGCGCGGCACCCCGCCGGAGACCTTGGCCAGCGCCCGGGGGCCCTGGCCGCGGCCGACCAGCGAGTACGCCATTCGGGAGGCGCCGTAGATGTTGGCGTTCATCGCGGAGAGCAGCGCGATCAGCACCACCACCTCCATGATCGTCCCGGCGCCGGTCACCCCGAGGTGCCGCAGCACGGTGACGTACGGGCCGTCGGTGACCACCGCCGGGTCCTTCCAGGAGACCAGGGTGACGACCAGGGCCATCGAGCCGATGTAGAAGATCGCGATCCGCCACACCGCCGTGCGCACCGCGTTGGTGACGTTCTTGCGGGGGTCGTCGGACTCGGCGGCGGCGATGGTGACGGTCTCCAGCCCGCCGTAGGCGAAGACGGAGGCGAGCAGGCCGACGATCAGCCCGCTGACCCCGGTGGGCAGGAAGCCGCCCTGGCCGGTCAGGTTGGTCGCGCCGGGGGCGCCGGGGCCGATCACTCCGGCGATGCCGAGGCCGCCGAGGACCAGGAAGGCGATGATCGCGGCGACCTTGATGGCGGCGAACCAGAACTCGAACTCGCCGAAGTTCTTCACCGCGGTCAGGTTGCTGGCGCAGAAGAAGACCATGAACAGGCCGACCCAGACCCAGGAGGAGACGCCCGGCACCCAGCCGTTGACGATCTTCCCGGCGGCGGTGGCCTCGGCGGCGACGCCGCAGCACAGCATCACCCAGTACATCCAGCCGGCCGTGATCCCGGCCCAGGGGCCGATCTCCTTCTCGGCGTGCACCGAGAACGATCCGGAGGCGGGGCGGGCGGCCGACATCTCGCCGAGCATCCGCATGATCAGCATGACCAGCAGGCCGGAGAGGGTGAACGCCAGGATGATCGCCGGACCGGCGGCCGCGATGCCGGCGCCGGAGCCGACGAACAGGCCCGCGCCGATCACCCCGCCCAGCGCGATCATCGACAGGTGGCGCTGCTTGAGGCCGTGCGCGAGCTGCTGGCCGGTGGCCGGGGCACCGTCGGCGTCGGTGGTCCCGGACGCCTTGGGCGCGGAGGTGGGGGCCATAGGGCTGGATCCAGACTTTGCGGAATGCGGCATGAGCTGTCCAATATCCGGCGACACCTCTGTTCATGCCAAGAGCGGGGACCTCAGGCCCACCATGCGGACCACGCGGTGACGAGGCGGGGTCGACCAGTGACACAGCGTCGTTATGGGCTGAAATGGGCCGGTTCCGACAACGGCCGAGGGCGGGGCTTTGTCCGAAACCGTGGCGGTGGCGTAGTGGATCACCACGTAGGTTCACAGGTGTTCACTCACCTGAGCACCCCACAGGAGACCCCCGATGGCCACTGCCACCACCCCGATACCGCGCCGCGCCGTCCTCGCCGACCTGCTGCCCGCCGCCACCACCCGCCTCGGCGCCCAGGCCCGCGACCTGGCCCTGGTGGCCGGCGGCGCCGCCCTGACCGGCGTGGCCGCCCAGCTGTCGGTGAACGTCCCCGGCTCGCCGGTGCCGGTCACCGGCCAGACCTTCGCCGCCCTGCTGGTCGGCACCGCGCTCGGCGCCCGCCGCGGCATCGCCTCGCTCGTCCTCTACCTGCTGGCCGGCCTGGCGGGGATGCCCTGGTTCGCCGAGGGCACCTCCGGCTGGACGATGCCCTCGCTCGGCTACGTGCTCGGCTTCGTCCTGGCGGCCGGCCTGACCGGCGAGCTGGCCCGCCGCGGCGCCGACCGGAGCCCGGTGAACACCGCCGTCACCATGGTCCTCGGCAGCCTCGCCATCTACGCGGTCGGCGTCCCGTACCTGGCCCTGTCGCTGCACGTCCCGCTCGCCCGGGCGGCCGAGCTCGGCCTCTACCCGTACCTGGTCGGCGACGCCCTGAAGGCCGTCCTCGCGGCCGGCGCCCTGCCGCTGGTCTGGAAGCTCGCCGCGAAGCGGTGAGCCCCCTGCCGGGCCCGGGCGCACGCGCATGCCACACTCATGGCA
>NZ_JBHWIJ010000090.1:0-9834 GCF_042732255.1 Kitasatospora sp. NPDC059803
CGACGCGGGCGGCCTGGGCCGTTGTTGCTGCTCGGGCGTTCCTTGCGCTGGGCAAGCCCCAAGCCGGACCTAGCTGTGGCGACCGCGACGGCGGGCGGCCAGGACGGCGAGACCGCCGAGGCCGAGCAGGCCGACGCCGGCCAGGCCGAAGACCACCGGGGCGTTGCCCGCGCCGGTGGAGGGCAGCTCACCGCCGCCACCGGGGTGGTGGCTGGTCGGGTGCTCGGACGGGTGGTGGCTGGTCGGGGCCGGGCCCGAGCTGGACGGACTGGCCGAGGGCGACGAGGACGGGGACGACGACGGCGAGGAAGAGGGCGAGGAGGACGGGGACGACGACGGGGACGACGACGGCGAAGAAGACGGGGAGGAAGAGGGCGACGAGGACGGCGAAGAGGACGGGGACGACGACGGCGAGGAGGACGGCGAGGTGGACGGCGACGGGCTCGGCGTCACCTGGCAGTCCGGCAGGTCCCCGTCGAACGGGTAGCTGTGGATCTCGTAGCCGCCGGTGCCGGTGTGGATCAGGTTGCCCGCGAGGTACACCCGGCCGTTCATCCCGGGCTGGGCGATGGTCGTGGTGCCGCCCGGGTTGCCGGCCAGGACCGAGCCCTGGAACTGGGCGCTGCCGAGGATCTGCGCCGAGGTCGCGGTCGGGAAGTTGTACATCAGCTTCGACCGCATGTCGGTGGTCTGGTCCCCGGCCAGGCCGGTGCCCGTGTAGGTGTTGATGATCGGGCTGTCCCCGAGCATGTTCACCACGACGGTGGCCCCGGCCGGAATGTTGTTGAAGACCAGTCCGATCTGCCCGCCGCTCGGCGAGGCGAGGTTCTGGGTGACGTTGAAGACCTGCTTCAGGCTGGTCCCGTCGCCGGTGAAGGTCGCCTGGCTGGAGGAGATGTCGACGGTGCCGGTCGCGGTGGCCTTTCCGACGCAGTCGGAGATCTCCTCGATCTGGGTGAGCACCGTCTGGTACGGGGCGGCGGCGTTCGGGTCCTGGATCGCCTGGCCGGTGGGGTCGATGCTGACGGTGCCGGTGACGCTGCCCGCGTGGCGCAGGTTGCCGAAGGCCGGGCCGTGGGAGTCGCTCCCGCCGATCAGGATCGAGTTGCCGGTCACGACGTCGACGTTGCCGCCGGTGGTGACGAAGTCGCTGCCGTTGGGCGGCACGACGCGCGAGCCGACGCCGACGACGCCCATGTTGTAGATGCCGCCGCCGTTCTTCTCGACGGTCAGGTTCCCCAGCGTGACGATCTTGCCCTCGGCCTCGGCGGCGCGGCCGGTCACGGTGTAGTTGCCGCCGGTGAAGACGTTGATGCTGGCGTCCCGGCCGGGGAAGTCGCCGTTGTTCGGCGGCGGCCAGGTGGCGGGGCAGTCGGGGCCCGTGCAGGCGCCCAGCGGCGGGGCGAGCGGAGCAGCCGAACCGACCGTCAGCACGGCCGCCAGCGGCAGCGCCGCGACGACGGTCGCCACGGCGACCCGGACGGTCCGACGCCTGCGGGTGGCGGGTTCTCTTCTCACGGCGGTCGTTCTGTGATCCGGCGTACCGGTGCCCTGACCCATCGACACATTCCTCCGCGCATAGGAAAAAGAGCAGGCGCGCATAACCTGCCCCGTTCGTACTATCTGCTGGCGATCCCACAGATCCGGGACATCCAACCTCAAATCGGGCGATTCCTACCCTACAGATCCTCAGATCCGATCCGAAAATCCACCGCGCGGCGCAGCAGTCGCCTCCCACCGGCCCTGCCCGGGCGACCTCCGCGCCGCCCCCGCCCGACGTCCGCGCCCGTTAGGTTGGAGCAATGACCTCCGAGGCCCAGGACCAGAGCACGCCGCTCGTCGCCGTCGCGTCCGCCGACGCCGTACTGCGGCACCCCGAAGCGGGCGAGCACCTGCTCACCCCCCTCGAACGCGAGCGCGCCGCGCGCTTCCGGCACGAGTCCGGGCGGATCGACTTCACCGCCGGCCACGTGCTGGTCCGGCTCTGCGCCGCCCGGCTGCTCGACGTCCCGGCGGCCTCGCTCACGCTCGCCCAGCTGTGCCCGGACTGCGGCCTGGCCGACCACGGCAAGCCGTACCTGCCGGACCACCCCGAGGTGCACGTGAGCCTGTCGCACACCCGGGGCGTGGTCGCGGCCGGAGCCGGCCACCAGCCGGTCGGGGTGGACGTCGAGCTGGCCGCGCGCGGCGGATCGCTGGGCGCGGTCGCCCGCCGGGTGCTCTCCCCCGCCGAACTGCGCCTGGTCGAGGCGGCACCGGAACCGGACCAGGCGTTCCTGCGGCTGTGGGTGCGCAAGGAGTCGCTGATCAAGATCGGGCGGGCCACCCTGGACACCCTGGCCTCCGTCGACCTGTCCGACCTGCCCCTGGACGTCCCGCCCGGCGCCCCGCTGCGCAGCCGCCACCAGGACCTGCACCTGCTCGACTGGGCCGACCCGGAGCACGGCGCCGCCGTCGCGGCGGTCAGCACCGCCGCGCCGAGGATCGTCCAGCTGACGACGGCGGGCTGAACAGGGCGGAGCACTGCAGTCCTGCGGAACGAGCACGCCCACCCGCGCGGCGGGCCCCCGGATAAGCGGTGTTAGCGTGCCTGATCGCGGGCGCGCCGCCACCGGACGCCCGTCGCACCAGCTGCCCACCGCCGGATTTAAGGGTGTCCCCGCCATGGCCAAGTTCCTGCTGAGCCTGCACGTCCTCGCGTCGGTCCTGTTCATAGGCCCGGTCGCGGTGGCCGTCAGCATGTTCCCGCGCCGGGCCAAGGCCGCGCTGGCCGGCGGGCCGGACCAGGCCTCGGACGCGGGCGTGCTGCGGATCCTGCACCGGATCACCCAGGTCTACGCCCTGCTGGGGGTCGCGGTGCCGGTGATGGGCATCGGCCTGGCCCAGGTGATGGACGTGCTCGGGCAGTCCTGGATCATCGTCTCGATGGTGCTCACCGCGATCGCCGCGCTCTCGCTGCTGCTCTTCGTCCTGCCCGGGCAGCAGGCCGCGGTGGACGCGCTCGGCGCCGACACCGCGCCGGAGCAGCACGCCAAGGCCGTCCAGGGCCTGCGGCTGCTGCCGATGACGGCCGGGGTGTTCAACCTGCTGTGGGCGGTGGTCGTGGTGCTGATGGTCATCCGGCCGGGGTCGAGCACCGGCGTCTGAGCCGGACCCCCGAAGCCGTACCGAACGAAAAGCTCCACCGCCCAGCCGTGCCACCCGAATCCACACCGACCGGGCCGGAAGGCCCTCTCCCCCGGGGCGGGCCCGGTCCAGTACCGTCCTGGCCATGACGATCATGGCGGGCATGGGCAGCCCGACGGGTACCGGAGTCGGACCGCTGCTGCGCGGCTGGCGCGAACGGCGGCAGCTCAGCCAGCTGCAACTGGCACTGCGGGCGGACTCCTCGACCCGGCACCTCAGCTTCGTCGAGAACGGCCGGTCCCGCCCGAGCCGGGAGCTGGTGCTGCGGCTCGCCGAACACCTGGACGTCCCGGTCCGCGAGCGCAACACCCTGCTGCTCGCGGCCGGCTACGCCCCGCACTTCCCCGAGACGCCGCTGGACGACCCGTCGATGGACGCGCTGCGCGGCGGCCTGGAGCGGCTGCTCGCCGCCCACGACCCGTACCCGGCGCTGGTCGTCGACGGGACCTTCCAGGTGCTGGCGGCCAACCGCTCGCTCGGGCTGCTCCTCGACGGCGTCGCCCCGCACCTGCTGGAACCACCGCTCAACGCGATGCGGATCGCCCTGCACCCCGAGGGGCTGGCGCCGCGCATCGTGAACCTGCCGCAGTGGCGGCGGCACCTGCTGGAACGGGTGGAGCACCGGATCGAGCTGCTGTGCGGCGAGGCGCTGCGGCGGCTGTACGAGGAGGTCGCCGGCTACCCGACGGCGGCGGACGACCCGGGCCCGGGCGGGGAGCAGGCGGACGGCGCCGGGCTGTTCCCGTTCGCGCTGCCGATGCGGATCCGGCACGAGGGGCGGGTGCTGTCCTTCCTGTCCACCATCACGACCTTCAACACGCCGCTGGACGTGACGGTCTCCGAGCTGGCCATGGAGACCCTCCTGCCGGCCGACGCGGAGACGGTGCGGTTCCTCCAGGACGCGGTCGGCCCGGAGCGCTGACCCCGGTTCAGGTACGACGCCCCCCGGTGCCGCCCCCGTCGCGGCGGCGCAGCGCGGTGAACTGGAGGACGGCGAACAGGGCCACCACCGCCGCCTGCACCGGGATCCAGACGGCACCGGCCGTGGTCGGCTCCAACCAGGCCGCCATCGCCACCAGGCTGAGCACCACCCAGACGGCGTTGAGGTCGATCACCGCCTGCACCGCGAGCCGCGGCGGCCGCCGGCGGGCGGCCAGGGCGCCGACCCCGAGGGCGTAGCCGGTGAGGAAGAGCCCGAGGGCGAGCAGGACGCTGCGGCCGACCCCGAGCAACTCGCCGACCGGGCCGGCGAAGGCCAGGTAGACGAGGCCGTTGCCGCCGGTGACCAGGGCGTCCAGGGCGAGCACGCCGCGCACCGTCCACAGGGGGGAGGCGGAGCCGGGGCGGGCGGGTGTGAGGGCGTTCGCGGACATGGCGGATCAGCCTCCTGACGGGGATGGGGCCCGGCGGCGGTGACGCCGGCCGGGTCCCCCCACCCTGCCCGCCCGGCCGCCGGGCGTCGATTACCCCGCAGGTAAGGGCCCGGGCCGGGGACGCTCAGGGCCGCACCCCCGGCAACCGGCCTCCTCAGCCCGCCGGGGCGAGCCCGAAGAGCGCGGCGGCGTTGTCGTGGCAGACGGCCCGCAGCCACTCCTCCCCCAGGCCCATCCCGGCCAGCGCCTCCAGCTGGTGCACGTACCGGTACGGGATGTTGGGGAAGTCGCTGCCGAGCAGGACGCGGTCCTGGAGGCCGCGCAGGCGCGGCAGTTCGGCGCGCGGGAACGGGACGTCGGCCTCGGCGAAGTCCGTGAAGGCGATCGTGGTGTCCAGCCGGACGGCCGGGTGGCGCTCGGCCAGGTCGAGGAAGTCGCGGTACTCGGGCATGCCGAGGTGGGCGACCACCAGGACCAGTCCGGGGTGGCGCTTCAGCACCTCGCCGATCGGACCGGGGCCGGTGAAGTTGCCCGGCACCGGTCCGGACCCGCAGTGGGTGACCACCGGCGTGCCGGTCTCGGCGAGCAGCCCCCACACCTCGTCCAGCTGCCGGTCCGCCGGGTCGTAGCCGCCGACCTGCACGTGCGCCTTGAACACCCGGGCGCCGTCCTCGATCGCGCGGGCCACGTAGCCGGGCGCCTCGGGCTCGGGGAAGAACGTCGCGGTGTGCAGGCACTCCGGGGTGCGGGCGGCGAAGTCGGCCGACCAGGCGTTCAGCCAGCCGGCCATGCCGGGCCTGTGCGGGTAGAGCATCGAGGTGAACGCCCGGACGCCGAAGTCCCGCAGCCGCTGGACGCGCTGCTCCTCGGCCTCGCGGTAGGTGATCGGCCAGGGCCGGTTCACCAGCGGGCCGGCCGCGTCGAAGTACGCCCACACCTTGTCGAGGACCTTCTTCGGCATGAAGTGGGTGTGCACGTCGATGAGGCCGGGCAGGCCCAGGGCCTGCCAGAACGCGCGGACCTCCTGGGATTCGCTCACGCCGGCACCGGGCGGGCCCGGTCGATGATCCCGGCGGTGTCGACGCCGGACGGCAGGGTGCCGAAGGCGGAGCCGCGGTCCCCGGCGAGGCGGGTGGCGCAGAACGCGTCCGCCACCGCCGGGCTGCCGTGGCGGACCAGCAGCGCGCCCTGGAAGGCCAGCGCCATCGACTCGACCAGTCGGCGCGTCCGGTACTCCAGGTCGGCCTGGTCGGTGAGCTGCTTGCGCAGGTCGGCGACGGCCGCGTCCAGCCGGCGGTCCGCCCCGGCGGCGGCGTCGAGCTCGCCGAGGAAGGCCTCGACCGTCTCCGGGCGCTTGGCCATGGCGCGCAGCGCGTCCAGGGCGGCGACGTTGCCGGAGCCCTCCCAGATCGACACCAGCGGCGCCTCCCGGTAGAGCCGGGGCATCCCGGACTCCTCGACGTAGCCGTTGCCGCCCAGGCACTCCAGCGCCTCGGCGGCGTGCGCCGGGCCGCGCTTGCAGACCCAGTACTTGGCCACCGCCAGTCCCAACCGCCGTACCAGCGCCTCGGGTTCGTCCCCGGCCAGGGCCAGGTCGGTGCTCTGGGCGAGCCGCATCGCGACGGCGGTGGCCGCCTCGGACTCCACGACCAGGTCGGCGAGCACGTTGCGCATCAGCGGCTGGTCCACCAGCGGCCGGCCGAACGCCCGCCGGTGCAGGGCGTGGTGGACGGCCCGGGTCGCGCCGTAGCGCATGCCGGAGGCGGCGCCGACGGTGCAGTCCAGGCGGGTCATGTTGACCATCTCGATGATGGTCGCCACCCCCCGCCCCTCCTCACCGACCAGCCAGCCGACCGCGCCGTCGTACTCCAGCTCGGCGGAGGCGTTGGACTTGTTGCCGAGCTTGTCCTTGAGCCGCATCAGCTGGAGGCGGTTACGGGTGCCGTCCGGGAGGACGCGCGGCAGCATGAAGCAGCTGAGCCCGCCCGGCGCCTGGGCGAGCGTCAGGAAGAGGTCGGACATCGGCGCCGAGGTGAACCACTTGTGGCCGGTCAGCCGGTAGGTGCCGTCCGGGTGCGGGGTCGCGGTGGTGGTGTTGGTGCGGACGTCCGAGCCGCCCTGCTTCTCGGTCATCGACATGCCGGCGATCAGCCCGCGCTTGGTGCGCGGCTCGCGCAGCCCGAAGTCGTACGTGGTGGCGGCCAGCAGCGGCTCCAACTCGCCCGCCAGGGAGGGGTTCGCGCGCAGGGCCGGGACGGCGGCGTAGGTCATCGAGATCGGGCAGGTGTGGCCGGCCTCGACCTGCCCCCAGACGAAGAACTTGGCGGCCCGGGCGGAGTGGGCGCCGGGCCGCTCGTCCCGCCAGGGCGCGGCGTGCAGGCCGTGGGAGACGGCGGTGCGCATCAGCTCGTGCCAGGCCGGGTGGAACTCGACCTCGTCGACGCGGTGGCCGAAGCGGTCGTGGGTGCGCAGGACGGGCGGGTTCTCGTTGGCCAGCCGGCCCCACTCGGCGGCCTGCTCGGAGCCGGCCAGGCGGCCGAGCTCGTGCAGTTCGGACTCGGCCCAGCCGGCGCCGGCCCGGTGCAGGGCGGCGAGCAGGGTCGGATCGGCGGCGGTGTCGTGTCCGTACGGCAGGGGCACCTGGTTGGTGACCTCATGCGTCGCTGTCATCGCGTCCTCCCAGGGCACGCAGGGTGAAGGAGACCAGGGCGGGGACCACGTCGGTGGTGCCCGCCGGCTTCGTGGGCTCGGCCGTCCGTGTGGGCGCGGCCGTTGCCACAGGCGCAGGCACAGACGCAGGCGCAGGCGCGGCCGCGAGCGGGCCGGCCAGCGCCTCGCCGACCGCGCCGACCAGCGCGGCGGCGGTCAGCACCGGGTCCTGCTCGGGGAGTTCGCCGCTCGCCACGGCGGCGGCGATCTCGGTGGCGATCACGTCCCGGAACGCCCGGCGGAACACCAGGCGCTCGCTGTCCACGACCGCGTCGGCCGGCTCGACCAGCAGCGCGTACGCCAGCCGGGGCGCGCGCAGGGCGCGGGCGGCGAAGGTCTCGACGACCGCGGCGATCCGCTGCCGCGGGCCCTCCCGGAGGGCGACGGCCGCGTCGACGGCGGCCATCTCGCGGGTGACCACCCGGCGGAACAACTGCACGGACAGCTCGGCCTTGTTGGCGAAGTGCTGGTAGAGGCTTCCGGTGGCGATCCCGGCACGGTCCGCCACGGCGGCCATCGTGCAGCCGCCGTAGCCGCGCTCGGCGAGCAGCAGGACGGCTGCCTGCAGCACGGCCTCGCGCTGGGCGTCCAGCCGGGCTTGGACGGCGGGCGTGCGTCGGTAGGCCATAAAAGCATTGAAGCACTGATTCAGTACTTCAGATAGGGCCCGGCCCGTCCCGAGCGGGCCGGCCCCGCCAGATGCGCGAGGAGGGGGGGGCCCCCGCCCCGCGGCGGCCCCCGCCCGCGCCGTGCACGTCGCCGCCGCCCGCGCCGCACGGCCGGTGCCGCTGCCCGCCCCCGACCGGGGGCGGCCTCCTCCAAAGCGTCACACAGCGCTACGACCTGCCGGTCACAGCGGGTGGCGCTTTACAGCGGGTGGCGCTGCGACTCCAGCTTCAGGCCCTCCTCGTCGAGCGGGCCGAACGGCGGGATCTGCTGCTTCTTGCCGAGCGAGCGGGCGGCGTCCTGGTCGCCCAGGCCGGCCCACTCCAGCACCTTGGCGGTCGCCTCCGCCGACTGCGCGGCCGGCAGCTGGCCGATGTTGGAGCCGTGGTTGCCGCCCGGCACGGTGTAGACGTAGCTGTCGTCACTGCCCCGGCCGAGCTTGAACGGCTTGGCGCCCCACGGGTCGTTGCCGCCGTAGACGTAGATGATCCGCTCGGCGTCGTGCTTCACCCAGCGGTCGATGTCCCGCATCGCGTTCGGGTTGAAGGAGATCGGGATGTCCTTCGGCACGTACGACCGGGCCGAGTACAGCTCCTTGTAGTCGTAGTGCAGCACGCCCTTGAGGTGCGAGACGTCGAAGAACGGCGCACCCAGCTCGGTCGCGGCCTGGTAGTAGTACGCGGTGTACTTCGCCAGCGACTGGTCGCTGTTGCCGGTGATGCCGGACTGCGAGTCGAACCACGCGTACAGCGCGTCGTCGGTCGCGGTGGCCGCGGCCGGGACCTTGGCGCAGTCCGCCTCGGTGCTGTACTGCCAGAACGCCCAGACCACGTCGAGCACGCCCGCCTCGTACGCCCGGTCCGGCGTGCCGAGGGTGTTGAAGGTCGAGCCGGCGGCCTTGTTGTCGGCCACGTAGCGGGTCTCCAGGCGGTCGCGGCGCACCAGCAGCTCGCGCTGGGCGGCGTTCAGCGCGGCCCGGCACTCGGGGGTGCCGACGGTGCGGAAGAAGTTGGTGTAGGCCGCGTAGTCGTTGACGTCGGTGTTGTTCGGCGCCACGTACGCGATCGTGCCCGCGACGTCGTCCGGGTAGAAGCGGCGGAAGTAGGTGGAGGACATGCCGCCCTTGCTGGCGCCGGTGGAGAGCCATTCCTGCTGGTAGATCCGCTTGAGCGCGGTCACCAGCCGGTGCGAGTCGGCGGCCTGCTGGCGGATGCCGGCCTTGGACCAGTCCGCCGGCTCGGGGCGCGACGGGGTGAAGTACCGGTACTCGATGGACACCTGGTTGCCGTCCACCAGCCGGGTCGGCTCGGTGCGCGACGGGTTGGTGCCCAGCGTGTAGCCGTTGGTGTAGAAGACGGTCGGGCGGTCGTAGCCCCGGTGCAGCACGCTGAAGCGCTGCTGGAAGGTGCCCAGCCAGGGGCGGAAGTGGTCGATCGGCTGGGTGTAGGTGAGCAGGAAGTAGCGGTGACCGGTGGTGGTCGGCTTCTCCTCGGTGATCGTCACCCCGGGGATCGCCGCCAGGCGGTCCTTGATGTCGGCATTCGGGTCGTCGGCGGGGCTCCGGCCGTGGGCGGCCTCGGCGGCGCCGGCGCCCTGGGCACCGGCGGCCAGCGCCGGGGTCGCCAGGCCGCCGAGCGCGAGCAGCGGTATCAGCAGGACGGAAACCAGCAGCCTTCGCAGCGTGGTGGTCATCAACTCTCCATTGGTCACACGGATATGACTGCCGCTCTGCCGGGACGACAGTGCGGCGGGGGTGGTGCGCCGGCCGCCTGGTGGACGGCCGAATGGGGCCCCCCCCCGGGGGGGGGGGGGCCTCGGGGGTCCGGGCTGGGGAGCCGGGTCGGCCCGGGTAGGGGACCTCGGGGCGGGGGGGGGGGGGGTGGGGGGCTCGCCCCGTCGC
>NZ_JBHWIJ010000090.1:9844-27858 GCF_042732255.1 Kitasatospora sp. NPDC059803
GGTGTACACAAATCCTCATGTGTTCCCAGGTTTTTCTTGGCCGCTCGGCGGGGAGGACTGGGGGGGGGGGGTGGGGCGCGGGCCGCGTGGGGGCCGGCCGATGGGGCCCCCGGCGTTGCGGGGGGGCCCCATCGGGGATCGGTGCTGGTCAGCGGGGTCGCCCCGGTTCCGTCACGACGTGGCGGTCGGGCGCGGGATGGCGGTCAGGCCAGGTCGGGTCAGCTCAGGCCAGGGCCGTCGTGACGGTTCAGGTCAGGGCCGGACCAGGGTGCAGCCGGGCAGGGTGAGGTCGAACCGGTTGCCGGCGGCGAAGCAGGCCGGGATGCCGTAGGTCTCCTGGGCGTAGCCGATGCCCTGGTGCACCGTCACCGAGCCGTTCTCGTCGACCTCACACGGGTTGTCGAGGGTGCAGGACTCGCCGTTCTCGTTGATCGTGTTGTTGACCGCGACCACCTGCCCGGTGTTCGCGTCCACCACCGGCGAGCCGGAGGTACCGCCGATCACGTTGCAGCCGGAGGTGTAGCGGACCGAGTCCTTGAAGGTCCAGTCCGCCTCGTTCAACTGGTAGGCGAAGCCGTCGATCGAGCAGGAGTAGATCTTCTTCCAGTAGCCCGAGACGACCTTGATCGAGGTGCCCTGCGTGGGGTGGGCGGCGGAGATGGTCAACGGGGCGATCCCGTACCGGGACTGGATCGAGGCGTAGCTGGTGTTCAGCTGGTAGATCGACACGTCGGTGTCGGTCATGGCGCCGTAGACCACCTTGGTCGCGCGCAGGGTGCCGAGCCCGCTGCCGCTGGAGCTGAGGAGGGTGAAGGTCCGGCTGGAGGGCTGGTTGAGGATCACCTCGCCGGGGCCGGGCATGCCGGACTCCAGGCAGTGGCCGTTGGACAGGACGAGGGCCGGGTCGCTCGCGGCCGAGCCTGGCATCCGGACCAGCGAACCGGAACAGTTGTTGAGGGCCACCGTCCCGGCGAAGTTGACGGCGCGGGGGGCCGCCTTGGTGTCGGTGACCTGGGCCTGGGCGCTCAGGGACTGGCCGTCCTGGGCCGCGACGGACACGGCGGCGGGGGCCTCCGCGGTGGCGGCCTGGGCCGGGAGGGCGCCGGCGAGGGCGGTTGCTCCGGCGACCAGGACGGTGGCGAGCATGCCTATGAGCGGCTTCTTCATGAGAGACCTCTCGGTGTGGGGGTGCACCAAAGCTGTCGCGGACATGACTCACTGTCAAGAGTCAAGACGACACCAAGAAAGCACTTCGGCCGCAATGGCTCGTTCGCGCGGTGGCGGCGGTCCGCCGGCCCCTCCCTTCGCACGGCCGATCGCGTCAACCCGCCCCACGGTCCCCGTCCGCCACGTACTGTGGCGACATCGGACGGGTGACCACAGGGGGCAGGAGTGACTACCGAGTACCGCAGCGACGCGCCGTCGGAGCCCACGGGGGCGGGCGGGCGGTTGCTCGCCGTGAGCGACCTGCACATCTCCTACCAGGAGAACCGCGACCTGGTGGAGAAGATCCGGCCCACCACCCCCGACGACTGGCTGCTCGTCGCCGGAGACGTCGCCGAACTCACCACCAGCGTCGAGTGGGCGCTCGGACTGCTCGCCGAACGCTTCGCCCGCGTGGTGTGGGCCCCCGGCAACCACGAGCTGTGGACCCACCCCGAGGACCCGGTGCAGCTGCGCGGCGTGGCCCGCTACGACCACCTGGTCGACCTCTGCCGGAACCTCGGCGTGCTCACCCCTGAGGACCCGTACCCGCTCTGGCAGGGCGCCGGCGGACCGGTCCGCATCGCCCCGCTCTTCCTCCTGTACGACTACTCCTTCCGCGCGCCGGGCACGACCACCAAGGAGGAGTCCCTGGCGGCTGCCTACGAGAGCGGCATCGTCTGCGCGGACGAGCGGATGCTCCACCCGGACCCGTTCCCGGACCGCGACTCCTGGTGCCGCGAGCGCGTCCGGCTGACCGAGCAGCGGCTGGCGGCCTGCGACCCGGACGTACCGCTCGTCCTGGTCAACCACTACCCGTTGGTCCGCCACCCCACCGAGATCCTCTGGTACCCCGAGTTCGCCCAGTGGTGCGGCACCGAACTGACCGCGGACTGGCACCGCCGCTTCAACACCGCGGCGATGATCTACGGCCATCTGCACATCCCCCGCAAGACCAGCTACGACGGCGTCCCGTTCGAGGAGGTCTCGCTCGGCTACCCGCGCGAGTGGCGCAAGCGCGGGCTGCCGGAGCCGCTGCTGCGCGAGGTCTTCCCGCAGGCGTAGGTACGCGCTGCCCCGCCGCCGGACCGTCCGGCGGCGGGGCAGATCTCCGACGGATCAGGCCTCCCCCGCTTCCTCCTCCGCCTTCTCCTGCGCCTCCTCGAAGGTCGCCGACGCCTCCGGCCGGGCGAGCGTGACCACCAGGTCGCCGTCGCTCACCTCCGCGATCAGCGTGTCGCCCTCCCGCACCGTGCCGTCCAGCAGCAGGTTGGACACCCGGTTGTCCAGCTCCGACTGGATCGTCCGGCGCAGCGGCCGGGCCCCGAACTCCGGCTGGTACCCGCGGTTGACCAGCCACTCCTTGGCCGCCTCGGTGACCTCCAACTGCACGTCCTGCGCCTTGAGCCGACGCCGGCTGCGCTCCAGCAGCAGACCGACCACCGACAGCAGGTCCTTCCGGGTGAGCGCGTGGAAGACGATCACCTCGTCGATCCGGTTCAGGAACTCCGGCCGGAACTGCTGGTGCAGGTCGCGCATCAGGTCGCCACGGATCTCGTCCACGTTCCCGGCGTGGTCGAGGATGCGCTGCGAGCCGATGTTGCTGGTCATGATCACCACGGTGTTGCGGAAGTCGACCGTCCGCCCCTGGGAGTCGGTCAGCCGCCCGTCGTCCAGCACCTGGAGCAGCAGGTTGAAGACGTCCGGGTGCGCCTTCTCCACCTCGTCGAAGAGCAGCACGCTGTACGGCTTGCGGCGGACGGCCTCGGTCAGCTGCCCGGCCTCGTCGTAGCCGACGTACCCGGGCGGGGAGCCGACCAGCCGGGAGACGGTGTGCTTCTCCTGGAACTCGCTCATGTCGAAGCGGATCATCCGGTCCGGGTCGCCGAACAGCAGCGCCGCCAGCGCCTTCGCCAGCTCGGTCTTGCCCACGCCGGTCGGCCCGAGGAAGAGGAAGGAGCCGGTCGGCCGGTCCGGGTCGCCCATCCCGGCCCGGCCGCGGCGCACCGCCTGGGCGACCGCGGTGACCGCCTCGTCCTGGCCGATCACCTTCTCGTGCAGGTGCTCCTCCAGCTTGAGCAGCCGCTCCCGCTCGGTCGCGTTCAACTCCGCGACCGGGATGCCGGTCCGGGACGACAGCACCTGCGCGATGTCGTCGGCGGTCACGTCGACGACCTCCTCACGGGACTCGGCGACGGCCGCCAGCTCGTCCTCGGTCTGCCGCAGCTCGGCCTTCAGGTTGGCCGCCCGCACGAACTCCTCGTCCGCGACGGCCTCGTCCAACTCCCGCTTCAGCTTGGTGATCCGGTCCTGTACCCCGGTCGCCTCGGTCGAGCCGCTCAGGCTGCGCAACCGCACCCGGGCACCGGCCTGGTCCAGCAGGTCGATCGCCTTGTCCGGCAGGAAGCGGTCGCTGACGTACCGGTCGGACAGCGTCGCCGCCGCGTCCAGCGCCTCGTCGGTGAACCGCACCTGGTGGTGCGCCTCGTACGCGTCCCGCAGCCCCCGCAGGATCTCGATCGTCTCCTCGACGCTCGGCTCGGGCACCAGCACCGGCTGGAAGCGGCGCTCCAGCGCGGCGTCCTTCTCCACGTGCTTGCGGTACTCGTCCAGCGTCGTCGCGCCGACCACGCTCAGTTCACCGCGCGCCAGCGCCGGCTTGAGGATGTTGCCGGCGTCCATCGAACCCTCGCCGCCGGAACCCGCGCCGACCACGGTGTGCAGCTCGTCCAGGAACAGGATCACGCTCTTCTCGGCCGCCGTGACCTCGTCGATCACCTTCTTCAGCCGCTCCTCGAACTCGCCCCGGTACTTGGAGCCGGCCACCAGGGCGGTCAGGTCGAGGGTGACGACCCGCTTGTCCCGCAGGCTCTGCGGCACGTCCCCGGAGACGATCCGCTGCGCCAGCCCCTCCACGATCGCGGTCTTGCCGACGCCCGGCTCGCCGATCAGCACCGGGTTGTTCTTGGTCCGGCGGGACAGGATCTCGACGGTCTGCTCGATCTCCTCGGCCCGCCCGACCACCGGGTCCAGCCGGCCCGAGCGCGCCGCCTCGGTGAGGTCCAGCCCGTACTCGTCCAGCGTCGGCGTCTCGCTCGGGTGCGCGCCCGTGCTGCTGCGCTCCCCGCCGACACCGCGCCCCTCCAGCACCGTCTTCAGCGCCTCCTGCGAGGGCGCCGCGTTGCGCAGCGCCGTCCCCGCCCCGGACCGCTCCTGGTCCAGCAGCGCGCCGAGGATGTGCTCCGGCCCGATGTACGAGGCCCCGGCCGCCTGCGAACGGGCGTGCGCCGCCAGCAGCGCGCGCTTGGCCGACGGCGTCAGCGCGGGCTGCCCGTCCACCGCCGCCGGATCCCCGGACGGCAACGACCGCTCCAGGTCACCGGCCAGCTGGTCCGGGTCGATCCCCGCCCGCTCCAGCATCCGGCGCGACGGCTCCACCCGGGTGGCCGCCCAGGCCAGGTGCCCGGTGTCGAGATCACTGATCCCGTCCTCGCCGGCCCGGTGCGCGGCCAACCCCAGCAGCTCCTGCGAGGACTCGCTCAGCAACCGCCCGATCGGCACCCGCTGCACGGCGGGCGGGGAGGCCATCGGACTCATCCCGAAGAAGCGGCTGAGCAGATCGGAGAACGGATCACTCGATCCGAACGGGGGCATGGTCACGGAGGATCACCTCTCCCAAGCGGTGTGCAGCCACCCAAACACAGCCCACCCCACCCCGCCTCCCGAACCCCGGCCCCTCCCGCACGGGCGCCGGCGCGCCTGTCGACGCACGCGGTCAGCTCTGGGCGGCGTCCAGCAGGTCGTCGAACGCGGCGGCCACCGCGATGGCCTTGCCGATGTCCCTGGGGGTGGCCTCCGGGTTCGGCCCGCCGTACCAGACGTTGGCCTGCACCTGGTACTTCGCGATGTAGTCGATCGCCTGGTCGGAGGCCAGGCCCGGGTAGCCGGCCGCCACGTCGTTGAACATGTGGTCGATCCACGGGGTGGCGAAGCGGATGACGTCGATGACGTAGGGCTTGAACTCGTCGCTGTAGGTCGCGCAGAACAGCACCTGATGACCGTCGTTGACGAGCGCGACCCGCAGGTCGTGGACCGTCCCGAGGCGGTTCTCCCAGTAGGGCGCCTCGATGCAGGCCTTCTCGGCGCGCTCCAGGAAGACGGCGGGCCCGGTCGGCTGGATGACCGGTGCGATCAGGGTGAACTCCGACCGGTTCACCGCCCGCAGGCCGACGCCCTCGGTCTGCTGACGGGGGCTCTGGAAGGCCTTGGCGATCTCCTCGACCGACACGTCCGGTGAGATCGGCTGGTAGGTCGACGGGTCGAAGTCGTACATCTGGATTCCTTTCGGGCAAAGCGTCAGGACGGGTCGGGAAGCACGTCGGCGGCCGAGGCCGGCTCGGCGCGGCGCCGGCCGTTCAGCTCGTGGCGCAGCACCGACGAGCGCCGGTACACCTCCTTACGGACGGTCTGGACTACTGGAGGCGCCGGTCGAAGTCCGGCTCCGGTGGTACGAGATCGGGTGAGTGCCGCACGGGGGTGAAGTCCTTCTCGGGCGGGGTCACCTGTCGTCCTCCGATGTCGATGAGTGCGGCGCGGCGGACGGGCCACCGGCCGGGTCCGGCAGTGCGGTGAGCCAGGCGATCGCGGCGAGGCCGGGCAGGAAGCAGTACTCGCCGCCGCGCACGGTCACGAACCGGGGTAGCCCGGTGAGCCGGCGCCGGACCGGGCGGGCCGGGATGGTGTGCACACCGGCGCCGCCGCTGTTGCCGACCAGCGGGTCCTGCTCGGGGCCGAGGCCGGCGAAGTCGCCGTCGTTGAGCCACACCTGCTGCACGAACTCGAACTGCCGGGACAGGCTGGCGCCCATGAAGATGAAGATGATCCCGCGCTCCGCGCCGTCGTCCTCCAAGGCCCCGGCCGGCAGCAGCGGGCCGTACGCCGCGCCGCGCCGCAACACCCGGTGGATGCCGGTCTCGACCACGGTGTCGGCCAGGCCGTCCCTCGGGTTGGCCCGCCGGATGTGCGCGCCGCGCGGGACGAGCAGGCCCCGCGGGTCGTCGTGGTAGCGGAAGTCGTTGTTGCGCGTCGGATCGGCGCCCAGGTCCGGATCGTCGTGCTCCGGCGCCAACGCCAGCGGCGCACCGCTGCGCCAGCGACCGACGATCTTGGCCGCGAGCAGTTCCTCGTCCTCGGGCGAGCGGGCCTGGTCCCGCAGGTACCTGCGGAACGCGGCCACGTCCGCGTGCATCTGGCGGAAGGCCAGGTAGCAGCCGTTGCGGCCGAGCACGTCCGGCGCGGGCCCCGCCGGCGCCGCCCCGGACTCGTCCGGGTAGCCGAAGAGGAACTCGCCGGGCTGGACGGCGTCCTGGCCGGGCAGCGACCGCTCGGCACTGCCGAGCAGGTACGGGCTGGAGATGCCGTCCCGGAACCCGAAGTGCTCGCGCCCGGTGACCGGGGAACCGACGTCGAGCCGGTAGACCAGGCTCACCCCGGCCAGTCGGCCAGCCGCCGCCACCGGCTCGTGGAGCCCCTCGGGGGCCGTCGCAATGATCACCACCCCGATGTGCACGTCGGGGCCGCCCAGCGGCGGGGGCCAGTTACCGGGGTCGCTGGCACCGAGGTCTCCCAGCACCTCCTTCCGGGCGGCCATGCCGGCCCGGAACTCCGGGGAGAACGAGGCCAGCGAACCCGGCGGCACGCCCAGCCGGGCCAGCCCCCGGTACGTGAAGGCGACATTGAGGGTGAACGGGCGGGGCCGATCCCAGTCCGCCGCGCTGGTGACCTCCGGCAGGACCTCGCGCAGCGACCGCTTCGCCGCGGCCGGGTCGTCGATCCGGTAGAGCAGGTAGACACCGTGGTAGACGTCCGGACGACGCCGCAGCACGGTGCCCTGGATGTCCTCCAGCTCCAACGTCGGCACCGCACCGGCGGTGGGCCCACTCACCCGCGCGGGGCGAACGGTCGGAGGGTCAGGGGCATGGCGGCCTCCTCAGCACAGTCACAAACCTGCGCACACTGTGCAATGCGGACATCGCCCACAGTGGGAGTTCACACAGCGTGTCGAGCCGGCGATCTCACGCCGGAACCACCAGGCGGATCACAGCCACGGGAAGGATTCCGGCCATCGGCACTCGAAGGCCATGGAGTCGGCCGAACAGAAAAGCGGCCGAACTCGCTGCCGAGTCGGCCGCCCTGGCGGCTCCAGCCGCAGGAGCTGCGGCGTGACGTGTTCTCGATGTTCTTCGATCTCGGCGCGGGCCCTCACGGACCCACACCCCTTGCTGTGGGCGCGGACGGTTTCGAACCGCCGACATCTGCTTTGTAAGAGCAGCGCTCTACCACTGAGCTACGCGCCCCCTGTCGTGGCCCGGTGGGGGCACGACGACTGCCTAGGGTACCTGGTCCCGGGGGGTGCTGTGGTGCGGGTGGTCGGGGAGTGGGACGGGTGGGGGTGCCGGTGGGGTGGGGTGATCGGGAAGAATGGGGGTGGATCAGCGGGTCGGAGCAGGGAGCGCGCAGTGACGGTGGCCGGCGGGAGCGGGCGGGGGTGGCGTCGGGCGGGGAGTGCGCTGGCCGACGCACTGGTGGTGCCGGTGGTGCTGGCGGGTGCGCTGGGTGCGCTGGGGCTGGCCTCGGCCGGGACGGGCGGCTGGTGGGGTCGGCGCGGCGGGGAGGGTGTGCGGGCGGACGCCAAGGCGGCCCGGGACGCCGCGCAGGAGGCGTTCTACGAGCTGGACTCGACGCAGCGCGAGGTGCAGTTGGCGGTGGAGACCGTCCGGGCGGCCGAGGACGAGGCGACGGCCCGCCGGGCGCTGGCGGACCTGGCGGGGATCACCGGCCGGGTGGATCAGGTCACCGTGAACTACCTGGGCGCGTTGGACGCGTACAACCTGGACGACGAGGCGCTGGACGCCGGCGCCGCGGCGCGGGCCCGGCGTCAGTTGGAGGACGTGAAGGGGCAGCTCGGCTCGGCCCGGGCGGAGCTGAACGACTTCCTCCAGCGGCTGCAGCCGGCCCTCCAGCGCGCCGAGCAGCAGCTGATGCGGGTCACCCCGGCGGTGGAGCAGGCGAAGCGCGCGCTACTCCAGGCGAGCAACGCGCTGGACGCGGTGCGCGGCGCCGGGCTGCGGGCGGACGACCTGGCGGCCCGGCTGGCCGAACTGGCGCCGGAGCTCGGGCTGCTGAACGAGGGGCCGGCCCGGCACGGGGTGGCGCCGACGCTGCGGCGCGCGGACGACGTGCGGCAGCGCGCCGAGGCGATTGCGGCCGACGCCGGTCAACTGCCGGAGCGGGCACGGGAGATCGACCGGCGGGTGGCGAGCCTGCGGACCCGGATCCAGGCGCTGGAGACCAAGGCGGAGACGGTCGAGCCGGCGCTGAGCGAACTGCGCCGCCGGTTCAGCTCGGCCTGCTGGCAGGACCTCCAGCGGGTGTCGGAGCAGGTCGCGGAGACCGGGCGGGCGGCGGAGCGCAAGCTCGCCGAGGCCGCCCGGGCCCGGGACGAGCAGCGCTGGGCGGACGCGACGGGCGCGATCGGTACGGTGCGCGCGCTGCTGGACACCGCGGACGGGTCGGTGGTCGCGGTGAACGAGCGGCTGCGGCAGCTGAACGAGGTGCAGCACGACCCGCACCGGGAGGTGGAGCGGGCCCGGTTCGCCCTGCGCGACGCGCAGCGGCTGGCGATGGCGGGCCGCAGCGCGCCGGACCCGCGGCACGCCGCCCCGTTGGACGAGGCGGTGGCACGCCTGGACCGGGCCGTGGCCACCCTGGAGGCGGCCGGCCGGCACCCCGACTACTGGCACTTCCTGACCGAGCTGGCGGGCGTGCGGGAGACGGCGGCGCAGGTGATCGGGCTGATCCGCGGCGATCTGGGCGGGCACCGGTAGCACCGGCCGGGCAGGAAACGGGCAGCGCCCACCGGTAGGGCCCGCCGGTAGGACCCACCAGCAGGACGCCAACAGGGCACCGACAGGACGTCGGCAGGGCGCCGCCTGGGTACCCTGCCGGTATGCCACGCTACGACTTCCGCTGCCGCTCCTGCGGCGCCACCTTCGAACTCCGCCGCCCGATGGCGCAGGCCGGCGCCCCCGCCGTCTGCCCGCAGGGCCACGAGGACACCGTGAAGCTGCTGTCCGCCGTCGCCGTCACCGGCTCCGCTTCGGGCGGCGCCCCGCGCCAGGCCCCCTCCGGCAACGGTGGTGGCGGAGGGGGCTGTTGCGGCGGCGGCTGCTGCGGCTGACCGCTTCCGCTCAGGAAGCGACGGGCGCGCCGGGCACGACCGGCGCGGCGGCCACCCGGGCGAGGAAGCGCCGGACGATCTCCTCCCCCGCCGCCACCCCCACCTCGTCGAGGGCGGTGACGCCGGGGGCGGTCCAGCCGCCGTCGGCGAGTTCGCCGTGCCCGGGCCGCCAGGCGGCGTCGGCGGCGAGCAGCAGGTCGGCGTCGAGCAGTGAGTCGCCGGCCGCGAGCACGGTGGACGCGCCGGTGCGCCGGACGGCTTCGGCGAGGGCGGCGCTCTTGCTGAGCGGCGCGGGGACGGCGTAGACCTTGCGGCCCTGGAGCGAGACCGTCCAGCCGCGTTCGGCGCACCAGCCGGTCAGCTCGTCGAGCCAGCCGCCGGGCAGTGCGGCGCGCTCGACGACGAGGTAGGCGAACAGCCCGTCGGCGACGCGGCGCTTGTGCGTCCACTCCGGGTCGGCGCTCAGGGCGAGCTGCCGGACGACCTCCTCCAGCGGGGCCGCACCGGAGGCGAGCCGCGCGGTGATCTCGGTGCGCCAGTCCTGGTCGGGCACGCCGTCGACGAGCAGGTGCCCGCCGTTGCCGCAGATCGCGTACGCGGGGACCCAACCGGGCGTCGGGCCGGGCAGGTTGATCCGCTCGTACTGGGCGAGGGTGCGGGTGGTGGCGGGGACGAACCAGGCCTGCCGGACGAGTTCGACGAGCAGCGCGGCGGCCTGTTCGGTCATGAACGAGAGCGCCTTGCCGTCGTGCACCTCGACGGAGAGCAGTCGGGGCGCGAGCCGGTCGGGGACGTCCAGGGCGAGGGCCCGGTTGGAGTAGACGAGCGTCCGGTCGAGGTCGCTGGCGACGAGGACATCGGCGTTCATCAGGACTCCTTCACCACAACGGTCCTACCGGAGGCCCCGGTCGCTCCCCGACTGTAGCGGGGGTGGATGAGGCCGACGCAGGAGTACGGCAGGCCGTCCACCTCCTCGACCTCGACGCCGCGCTGGGCGGCGAGCAGCCGGACGTGGTCGAGGTCGGCACCGGCGCCACGCCGGGCGAGGACCCGCCAGGGGACGCGGCGCAGCAGCACCCGGGTGGTCTCGCCGACGCCGGGCTTGACCAGGTTGACGCTGTCGATGCCGTACTCGGTGCTGATCCGTTCGACGGCGGCCCAGCCGGCCCAGTCGGGCGTGCGGTCCGGGGCGGTGGACAGCCGGTCGGCGGCGGCGACGGCCTCCGGGCGGACGGCGTCGAAGTGGTCGGCCACGGTGTCGAGGAAGGCAACGGAGACGTCCGCGCCGGCCAGTTCGGCGTAGTGCTTGGCGCCGTGGAAGTCGTCCGGGCCGATCAGACCGGGCCGCAGCACGGTGCGCGAGACCAGGCCGGAGACGGTGGAGTTGAGGCAGGCGGAGGGGATCAGGAAGTCGTCCCGGGTGCCGTAGGTGCGCGCGCAGCGGCCGGGGTCGGCGAGGACGGCGAGGTCCGGGTCGAAGCCGGTGCCGGCCAGGGCCTCGGCGAGTTCGCGGGTGATCGCGCCCTTGCCGGTCCAGCCGTCGACGAACACGACGTCGCCGGCGCGGTGGTGGGTGGCCAGGTAGCGCAGGGCGACCGGGTCGATGCCGCGGCCGCGGACGATGGAGACGGCGTAGTGCGGGGTGTCGAGGCCGTGGGCGTGGGCGAGCCAGCGGCGGATCAGGATGCCGACGGGCGTGCCGGCCCGGGCCAGCGAGGCGAGCACCAGGCCGGGGCCGCGCTCGCGCAGCAGGGTCTCGGCGACGGTGCCGGCGGCGAGCGCGATGCGGCGGGCGGAGGCGCGCAGCGCCTGGTGGAACAGCTCCTGGTACTCGGGGCTGGGCTGGTACTCGACCGGCAGCGACTCGGCGTAGTGCGCGCCGCCGTTCTGGACGGCCTCCTCGCGCTCCTCGGTGGGGGCTTCGAGCGGGACGCCGGAGAGGTCCTTGAGCAGCCAGGCCACCTCGTCGGGCCGGTAGGAGGAGAACGCCGGGCCGTACAACGGGGACGGCAGGCGGGAAGGCCCGTGGGACGGCAGCCCGGCCGGCATGCGGGACGGCAGCCGGACCGGCCGGTGGGAGGGCAGCACCGCGAGCACCACCTGGTCGGTGACCTGCCGCAGCTGGCCGAGCAGGGCGCGCTCGCCCTCGCGCAGGGCGGGGGTGTCGGCGACGTCGTCGACCACCAGCACGACCGCGTCGAAGCGGCGGGCCGGGTCGCTGCCGGGGGCGACGTTGTAGGCGTAGCGCTCGCGCGACGCGTCGTCCTGCGGGTCGTCGTGGGCGGGGAAGGCGAGGCGGGTGCGGATGGCGTAGCCGGGGTCGTCCACGGCGAGGACGGGCGAGCGGGTGGTGGTGGAGTAGCGGACGCGGTCGCCGCCCAGCCGGTCGGCGAGTGCGCCGGCCAGCCGCAGCGGGGCGTACATCAGCTCCTCGAAGCCGAGGACCAGCACGCGCCGCGCCGTGGCGGGCAGTGCGTCGGCCAGCTGTCCGGCCAGGCGGGGCAGGGCGGCGTCCAGTCGGGCGCGGTCGCGGGCGGTGAACCCGTGCCGGCCGCCGTCGGGGAGCCCGGCGGGCCAGTCCAGGTCGACCCGGGCGAGCGGTGCGGGCGTTCCCGGGGGTGCGGCGGGGGCGGGGGCGGCCTCGGCTATCAGCCGCTCGGCGCGGTCCAGGACGTCGGCGGGCAGCTGGACGGCGCCGCTGGCGGTGGCCACCAGGTCGAGCCGGACGCCGAGTTCGGCGGCGGTGTCGGCGAGCCGGCGGCGGTCGGCGGTGGAGCGCAGGTCGACCAGGGCGACGACGACGTAGTGGTCGCGGGGGTGGCGGGCGTGCAGTTCACGGATGGTGTTGAGGACCGTGCGGCCGGTCGAGAACTCGTCGTCGACCAGCACCAACGGGCCGTCACCGGTGAGGAGTTCGGGATCGGCGGGGAGCAGCAGGTGCGAGGTGGCGTGCGAGTGCTCCTCCTCGAAGCCGCCGAGCGGGGGCACGCCGGGCACCGGGCGGCGGGTGGAGTGCAGGTACGGGGCGTCGAGGCCGTCGGCGACGCTGTGGCCGAGGCCGGTGGCCGTCTCCGCGTAGCCGAGGACGACGGCCCGCGCGGCGGCCTCGTCGCCGAGCAACTCGCTGACCTGCCGGCCGAGTTCGAGCCCTGCGCCGTGGACGACCGCGGGCCGCTGCGGGACGTGCTTGCCGAGCACGGTGGAGACCAGCAGGTGGGCGCGCTTCGGGTTCTGGGAACGCAGGGCCAGGCCCACGAGTTCGGGGAGGCGGTCCGATCCGGTCAGGGCGATGCCGGCCCGGTCGGCGACCCAACGGCCGGTCCACGTCTGCTGTGCTGTCACTGCTGGTCCTGCCTTCGCATGGTGCGGTGGTGCGGTCTTCGGATCAGTCGGATAGGTCGGATCGGTCGGATCGGTCGGATCGGTCGGGCCGTTCAGGCCGGCTGCGGACAGCCCCCTCAGCCCCCTCACTCCCCGCACAGGCAGGCCGCGAGCAGCTCCGCGAAGCTCACGTCCTCCCGGGCCACCCCGAACACCTCCGCCCGCAACAGCACCCGCTCCGCCCAGGCCCGGTGCGGCCGGGCCTCGTTCATCTTGTTGGTGTACGCCGAGCGCAGGACCCCGCCGCCGCCCTGCTCCTGCCGGAGGATGTCCCGGGCGTCGCAGTACTCCTCGTGCGTGACCACGGAGAGGGCGTGCACGGCGGGGACGTGGCTGGGGTGGATGCAGGTCTTGCCGAGCAGGCCGTTGGCCCGGTCGAGCTCGACCTCCCGGATCAGCCCGTCCAGGTCGTGTTCGATGATCCGCCGGCGGACCTCCTCGCCGGAGGCCCGGGTCGTCCCGGGGGCCTCGGCGAACGGCGTGCGGCGCAGCTGCGGCTTGAACATCCGTTCCTGGACCGGGAAGTACTCCCAGACCGGACCGGTGACGGTGTATCCGGTGCCGTCCGCCCGGCCGAGCACGTTGACCACGTCGCCGATCACCGCCGAGACCAGGGCGACGTCGTACGCGGTGAGGTCGGGCGAGCGGCGCAGGCCGTACGCGGAGCAGAGGTCGGTCACGCCGAGGCGGACGGCGAGCACCCGCTCCCGGTGCCCGGCGAGCAGGTCGGCGATGCCGAAGAGCTGCTGGCGCCTGGTCTCCAGGTGGGCGAGTTCGGGTGACTCCAGGACGGGCATGGCGAACAGCCGGCGCCCGGTGGCGGCCTCGGCGGCGGCCAGGGCGGCCAGGTACGCGCTGCCGGTCTGCGTGGTGAACTTCGGCAGGACGAACCCGCTCAGCAGCTCGACGGCCGGCCCGAGCCGCTCGGCCAGGTCGAGGATCTGGGAGGCGGCTCGAACTCTGATGAAGAGCAGGGGGTGGCTTTGTGTGCAGTCGGTGAAATCCCTGACCAGGTCATTCAACTGCTCGATCAGGTTCCGCTCCCCCGCGTCCACCTCGTGGTCGGCGATCGCGTCCTCCAGGCAGAGCACCATCGACACCACGCCCCGAGCAGCCTGTTTGCGGATGTCGGCGGCCAGCGCGGGCCGGGTGGCGGGGCTGTAGAGGGTGCCGCCGAGGGCGGTGGCCAGCACCGCGGCCTCGCTCCGCGCGGTGAACGGCCGGGGCGGTTCGAGGAAGAGGCGACCGCGTACGTCGTCGGCGAGGTGGCCGAAATGGCGCAAGGTGCTCTCCTCAGAGGTTTGACGGCCGCCGGTCCGTTGCCGGGGCGTGCGGCGGCGCGGGACGACACCGCGATCCAGCGGTGCGACACCATGGTTAACCGGTCCACGGGGCTCCGTGGTTCCCGGCCGGACGCCGGCGGGCCCCCCTCCGCCCGACCCCGGCGGGCCCTTGGACCGCCCATCGTACGGACGGATTCCGGCCGTCCCCGGTTCCTCGGCACTGAACTCCCGGAACATCGCCGTCCAGATCACCGATCACCGGTCGAGCACCGGCAAACCCCCGGCAAGCGCAAGTCTTGGCAAAGTCCGACCCGGTTCCGACGGTCCCGGTCACGTTGTCCGAAGGGGTGGCGAACGGGCAGGATGGTCGGCTATGACGCACGTGATGGCCAAGGGCGCCAACATCGCACTGCCGGCTGCGGCGGTCCGCGCCGTGCTGCGCTGGAGCGCCACGCCCGGTGCGCCGGACGTGGACGCGTCCGCGCTGCTGCTCGGCGCCACCGGCAAGGTCCGTTCGGATGCCGACTTCGTCTTCTACAACCAGCCGCGGCACCCCTCCGGCCTGGTGCGCCACCTGCCCAAGCAGCAGACCTCCGGCGGCGCCGAGATCATCGACACGATCGAGGTCGAACTCGCCAAGCTGCCCGCCGACGTCGACCGGGTGGTGCTGGCCGGCTCCTCCGAGGGCGGCTCCTTCCGCACGGTGCCCGGGCTGCGCCTGCTGCTCTTCGACGCCACGGCCGGGGACGGCGCGCCCGCACTCGCCGAGTTCGCGATCTCCGACGGCGAGAACGTCACCGCCCTGGTCGCGGGCGAGCTGTACCGGCGCTCCGGCGCCTGGAAGTTCCGGGCGATCGGCCAGGGCTACACCTCCGGCCTGATCGGCCTGGCCACCGACTTCGGCATCACCGTCGACGACGAGGCGGAGGCCGCCGCGGCCCCGGCGGCGGCCTCGACGGCCACCCCCACCGTCACCCCCACCGCCGCCGTCGACCCCCGCAGCACCCCGCTGCCCGCCCCGCGCCCGACCGCCCCGCCCGAGCCCGGCACCTTCACCCTGGCCCCGGCCGTCCCGCAGCCGTCGGCCACCCCCCAGGGCCGGCCCCAGCAGCAGCCCGCCGCGGCCGCCACCGGCGCGGTGCCGCCCCCGCCGACCGCGCCGCCCGCCGTTCCCCCGGCCACTGCGCCAGCCCCGCCCGCACCCCCGACCCACCAGCCCGGCACCGGGTACGGCTACCCGCACCAGCCGCAGCCCCAGCAGCCGCCCGGCACCGGCTACGGCTATCCGCAGCAGCAGCCCGGTACCGGCTACGGGTACCCGCAGCCCACCCCCCAGCCGTACCCGCAGCAGCAGGGCACCGGCTACGGCTACCCGCACCAGCAGCAGCCCGCCCCGCAGCAGCACCCCGGCAGCTACGGCTACCCGCACGCCGGCACCGGCCAGCAGCCGCCGGCCCAGGCCCCCGCGCAACCACCGGCCCAGGCACCGGCCCAGCCGCCCACCGGCGAGGAGTTCGCCCTGCCGCCGCAGGGCCCGCAGTTCCAGCCCCGCTGATCGGCCTGCGCAGGGCATGACCGCCGCCCGGCTCCGACCGGACCGAACAGGGCCGAGGCCGGACAGGGCCGGGCCGGGCCGGACAGGGTCTAGTCGGAGCCGCCCTGGCTCTTGTACCCGCGCTGCCACTGCAGCCCGAACCCGTACAGCCGGTCGATGTCCGCCTGGAACCCGTTGACGTACCGCACCTCACGGCGCACCGTCAGCTGGTTGTCCCCCGCGTTCTCGATCAGCACCACCGCGCACGAGCGCGCCGCCCGGGCCCGTTCGTCCAGCTTGATCTCGATCCGTGGCCCGGTCTGCGGCACGATCGTCACCACCGCGTGGGACTGCTCGAAGGCCGGCGTGCCGTCGTAGATGTAGACGAAGATCAGCAGCCGTTTGAACTTGTCCTTCTTCTCCAGGTTGACGTACATCGTCTCGCCGGACGGCGCCCCGTACTGGTCGTCGCCGCTGAGCTTGATGTACGGCGGTTGCCGGAGGTCGCCGAAGTAGCCGCCGAGCGGCTGCACCACGCCGCTGCTCCCGTCGGACAGTTCGTACATGCACGCCAGGTCGAGGTCGACGTTGACCTGCTCGTTCTGCACCGAGTCCGGCTCCAGCGGGCGCAGGATGCGGGGGCTGAAGAGGCGCTTGGCGCGTTCCCGGGCACTGGGCCGGACGGCCCCGGAGCGGGTGGTCCAGTGCAGGTTGACGTAGAGGTAGCCGGTGGTGGCCGCGGCCCCGGTGATCGCGTGCTGCGGGGTCGACTTGGTGAGTATGACCTTGTGCTGACCGCCCGGGTTGTCGAAGGTGTAGTTCCGCTCCCCGCGCAGGTACTCCCAGATCGAGACCATCCCGCCCTCTCCCCCTGCTCCCGTCAGGCGATCTGACGGTCCGCCGCTCCATGATCGGGCATCAGCCCGGCCCTCGGATACCCAAACCTCCCCCTCCCCTACCCCGTCGGGCCCCCCGGCGCTCACCGCCGGGTCGACGAGTGGAGCGGTCGGCGGGTCGATTGGCGGGAGGAAGCCCCCCTCCCGTAACATGCCGCCCCTTCGGACGCGATATCGTCTAGCCGCACAGGTGTCCCGTCCGCCCCTGCGCGGGTGCGGCGGGTACGCCGTGCGGCGACGAACGAATCGTCAGGCGCTCCCCGAGTACCGGGAGCTGACCGCCTGTGTCGCTCTGTGAACCCGTCCCCTGCGGAAACCCGAGGCCCGACCCGCAATGAACCTGACCTCCATACAGCTGGTCTGGACCGTCGTCGGCGGCGCAGCCCTGCTGTTCGTCGCCGTCCTGCTGGCGACGCTGCGTTTCAAGAACACGAAGAAGGAAGAGGCCGGCGACTCCTGGGAGCGCAGCGAGGAGCGTCGGCGGCGCAAGGAGATGATCTACGGCATCTCCTCCTACACGCTGCTGTTCTGCTGCGCCGGTGTCGCGGCCGCGCTGTCCTTCCACGGCCTGGTGGGCTTCGGCAAGGAGAACCTGGGGCTGTCCGGCGGCTGGGAGTACCTCGTCCCGTTCGGCCTCGACGGCGCCGCGATGTTCTGCTCGGTGCTCGCCGTGCGCGAGGCCAGCCACGGTGACGCCGCGCTCGGCTCCCGCCTGCTGGTCTGGGTGTTCGCGATCGCCTCGGCCTGGTTCAACTGGGTGCACGCGCCGCGCGGCGTGACGCACGACGGCGCCCCGCAGTTCTTCTCCGGCATGTCGATCTCGGCGGCGATCCTGTTCGACCGCGCGCTGAAGCAGACCCGCAAGGCCGCGCTGCGCGAGCAGGGGCTCGTGCCGCGCCCGCTGCCGCAGATCCGGATCGTCCGCTGGCTGCGCGCCCCGCGCGAGACCTACGCGGCCTGGTCGCTGATGCTGCTGGAGAACGTCCGCAGCCTGGACGAGGCGGTCGAGGAGGTGCGCGAGGAGCGCCAGGCCAAGCTGGACGCCAAGGTGCGGGCCCGCACGGCCGACCGCCGCGAGCGGGCCGAGCTGAAGGCCATCTCCCGCCAGGGCGGCATGCTCGCCCGGGCCCGCGGCGGCCGCCAGGTGCCCGCGCTCACGGCTGCCGGCGACGGCCAGACCGCTACGGAGCCTGCCCTAGCCGCCGAGTCGGACACCGCCTCCTCGTACCAGGCCGCCTCGGGCCCGCTGGAGCCGGCCGCGCTGGACGCCGGCCGCCGCCCGCGTGCCGCCGTCGGCTCGTCGTACGCGCCGTCCTCCTCGGCGTCCTCCTCGTCCTCGTCCTACTCCTCGTCCTCGTCCGTCGGATCGGCCTCGGGCTCGTCCTACCGCAGCTCGGCCATCGACCTGACGGCCGACGACGACACCCTGTCGATGCCCAAGCTGGTCTCGCTGGAGCGCAATCTGCGCGCAATCGAGC
>NZ_JBHWIJ010000091.1:0-1561 GCF_042732255.1 Kitasatospora sp. NPDC059803
CCCGCCCCCGCCCCCGCGGGGCGCCCCCCCCGCGGGGCTCGACGTCAGGAGCGCCGCCAAGGGGCGGGTGTGCGCAGTGCGGGACGGCCCGGCGTACCCGGAGACGCCGGAAGGTCACCTGTTCGAGTGAAGGTCGAGATCGGGGTCCCGAGTTCTGATCGGTCGTCACCGATGATGCGTTCGAGAGCTTGCGGCGAGGGCCGGGCAAGAGCGGCCCGTCGGGAGGCAACGCCGCCGCGTCCTGGTGGCAGCCTCCGCGGCCGCGCGCCCGGCGCGGTCGCATTCCCGCATGACAGCACACCCGATGAGGAGATGAAGTGGCGGAGAAGCGGCTCAAGTCCTGGGGCAACAACCGCGCAGGTCAGCTCGGCGACGGCACCTGGACGGACATTCGTACGACGGCCACCACCGTGCTGGGGCTGACGAGCGCCGAGGTGGTGAAGATCGCCGCCGGGGGAAGCGGCCCCGCCACAGGTTTCGGGCTGGCCCTGCTGACCGACCGCACGGTGCAGACGTGGGGCGCCAACGGGTCCGGGCAGCTCGGTGACGGTTCGGTGTTCAGCCACAACGCGCCCGGCCAGGTCGTCAACCTTTCCGATGTCACCGATGTCGCCGCGGGCGGAGTGCACAGCCTGGCCCTGCTCGCCGACCGGACCGTGGTCGCCTGGGGGCGCAACAACCACGGCCAGCTCGGCAACGGGACCAACGCCGACAGCAGCGTCCCGGTCCGGGTCGAGGGACTCGGCAAGGTGATCGCGATCGCCGCCGGACTCAACCACAGCCTGGCGCTGCGCGCGGACGGCACCGTGTGGGCCTGGGGCCACAACATCAACGGCCAGCTCGGGGACGGAACTTCGGCGAGCCGCAACGTGCCGTCCTTGGTGAACAACCTGGCCGGTGTGGCCCGGATCGCCGCCGGCGCCGACCACAACCTGGCCCTGATCGGCCCGCCGAGCAGCTCCACCAAGCCCACCAGCGGCAACGCGGTGAAGGCGTGGGGCTACAACGCCACCGGCCAGCTCGGCGACAACACCACCATCAGCCGCTTCACCCCGGTCGACACCCAGGGCAGCTGGTTCGGTGGGGTCTCCGGGATCGCGGCCGGAGCCCACCACAGCCTGGCCGTCACCGACAGCGGCAACCAGCTCAAGGCCTGGGGCCGGAACACCTCCGGCCAGATCGGCGACGGCACCACCGACTACCGGAGCACCCCCGTCGCGGTCCCCGGCCTCACCGGCATCCAGCTGATCGCCGGCGGCCGCGAACACACCATCGCCCTGCTCGGCGACAACACCGTCCGCGCCTGGGGCAACAACGGCTCCGGCCAACTCGGCAACGGCACCACCACGGACAGCAGCACCCCCGTCACCTCGCTCACCGCGTTGACCGGTGTCGACAAGATCGCCGCACCCCTCGGCGGCGACTTCAGCCTGGCCAACTGAACCCGGCGCGGGGGGGGGGGGGGCCCGCGCGGCGCCGCCCCACGGCCCCCGCGCGCCCCGACAACGCCGCGGGGGGGGGCCGCGACGCCCACCCCCGGGCGCCCCCCACCCACACCGAC
>NZ_JBHWIJ010000091.1:1571-23325 GCF_042732255.1 Kitasatospora sp. NPDC059803
CCCGCGCCCCCGCGGGGGCCCCCTCCCCCGCTCCCTCCGCGCGCGGGCGGGGCGCCCCGCCCCCCCCCCGCCCCCCCCCACGGCAGCACGATCCGGCTGACACACGTGTGGGCCTGAGATCCGCGCAGCCTCCATGGGCAGCGCACATCCAGTTCGTCAACGCGCTGCTGATCAATTGTCAATCCAGCCCTGGTGTCCTGACCGCGTTCCGCAGTCTCATCCGCACGCGGTCCATTGACAACAGGAGATTCCCGTGTCCCACCCGTCCACCCCCACTCCCACCCCCACCCTCCGCCCGAGCACCGGCACCCGCCGCCGCACCCGGCTGGCAGGCCTGGCGCTCGCCGTCTCCGCGATATCCGCGAGCAGCGTCACGCTGCTCGCCGCGCCGGCGAACGCCGCCGTGGTCGAGCAGATGATCACGATCCAGGACCACCAGAACCACAACTCGCTGGCCAGCTCCGACGGCGAGGGCTCCCGGATCGTCGCCCGCAACTACCAGAACGCCTCCACCTCGTTCTGGATCTCCAACAAGCCCGGCGACCGGGTCGACTTCGCCCGCAACGTCAACGGCACCGAACGCGTGCTGGAGATGGACACCAACGACGGCCGGTCCACCCAGTTCATCCACTGGTGGGCGGGCGACAACCAGCAGTGGACCCTGGAGCCCGCCGCCGGCGGCGGCACCTACCTCCACAACGCCCGCGACAACCGCTGTCTGACCTACCACGGCCTCGACCGGGAGGTCACCGTCGAGAACTGCGACGGCAGCATGGCCCAGCGGTTCGACCTGATCGGGTCGGGCACCGGCCCGGGCCCGGGCACCTCCGTCGAGCAGCGCTTCCTGGACCGGCTCAACACCGTGCGCGCCCAGAACGGCAGGCCGGCGGTGCGCCTCAACCAGACGCTCTCCCAGGCCGCCAAGTGCAACGCCGACCAGATGGACCAGCGCCGCGTCTCCGGCCACTTCTGCGACTCGGGCAGCATCGCGCGGGGCCTCGGCTACACCGGGAGGGGATTCGGCGAGATCGCCTTCTACGGCCCCACCGACATCGACGCCGCCGTCGACGGCTGGATCAAGTCGCCCGGCCACCTGGGGATCATGCTCGGCGACTACAACGAGGTCGGCCTGGCCCGCACCGGCAACGCCTCCTGGAACGCGGACTTCAGCACCCGCTGACCCCCGCCGCGACCGCTCCGCCGGGGCCGCTCCACCCGCGACCGCCCACCCCGGCGGAGCGGCCCCGGCCAGAACCTCCGCCAGGGATGGCACTTCCGGGAGGCCGGCCAGCGCACCGAGGTGCTCCCGGGGAACACCCACGTGCTGTCCGGGATCGGTGCGGGATTCCAGTGGGGGAACCCGCTGTCTCCGGCATGCCTGACCGGGCCACAGGGCGGTGATGGACCGCCCGAGCCGGGGGCAGGCGGAGGCCGGTGCGGGTCAGTCGAGTTCGTTCTTGTGGACGACGCCGTCCTTGACGATCAGCTTCAGATTGCGTTCGGGGTCTGCGAGGACGGAGAGGTCGGTGGTCGGGTCGCCGTCGACGACCAGGAGGTCGGCCCATGCTCCCGGCGCGATGACGCCGAGCGGCGCGGCGCGGTAGGGGTCTCGGCGGCCGGACAGGCGGAAGAGTTCGGCGTTGCCGGAGGTGGCCGTCCGCAGGGCCTCGACCGGGCTGAGGTAGCTGCCGAGCCGGACGAGCATCTCGTTCTGCCGGTGGGCCTTCCCGGGGTCGAACACCAGGTCGGTGCCGAAGGCCAGCCGCACACCGTGCTTCACCGCCCAGCCGATGGTGCGGGCGACGCCTTCACAGACCTCGTGGTTCTTGCGGTTGCTGTCCGGAAATGCGTAGTGGTGGTCGTCGACCGCGAACGGCTGGGTGCTCAGCCACACGTCCTGCTCCGCGAGGTAGCGGATGGTGTCCTCGTCGACGAGGTGCCCGTGCTCGATGCAGCGCACCCCGGCCCGCACCGCGCGGCGGACGCCTTCGGAGGTGTAGACGTGCACGGTCACGTAGGTGCCCCAGTCGGAGGCTGCGGCGACGGCGGCCTCCAGTTCGGCCGTGGTGAACTGCAGGACGTCCAGCGGGTCGAACTCGGAGCTGACGCCGCCGCCGGCCATCAGCTTGATCTGGGTGGCGCCCTTCTTGAGCTGCTCGCGCACCGCGGCGAGCACCCGTTCCGGCCCGTCGGCCACCCGGGTGAACCCGATCTGTTCGGTCCGGGCCGGTGGCCCGCCCAGGGCGGTCGGGGCGTCGTGGACCGTCCCGAAGTCGCCGTGGCCGGCGGTTTGGGAGACGGCCGCCTGGCTCGGGTAGATCCGCGGGCCCGGGAACAGCCCGCGGTCCAGCACGCGCCGGAGCGGCTCGGTGTCTCCGGCCATGTCCCGCACGGTGGTGAAGCCGCGCATCAGCATGTCGCGGGCCGCGGCCAGGGCCTGGTAGTGGAGGGTGCCGGTCGGTGCGAGCTGGAGCTCCGCCATGGTGCCGCCGATCGCGAACAGGTGGACGTGCGCGTCGGTGAGGCCGGGGAGGAGGGTGCGGCCTCCGCCGTCGATCACCGTCGCGCCTCCGGGGAGGCCGGGCGGGAGGGTGCGGCCCAGCACCACCTCTGCGATCCTGTCCCGTTGGACCCGGACGTGCCCCGGCACCGCTTCCCCTCCGATCCCGTCGAAGACGCGCACGTTCGTCACCAGCAGCCCGGCACCCGGGTCGTCGACACCCATGCCGTCATCTTCGGCTGGTCACGGGACCGGGACCAGCGGGACGGGCCGATCCGCCGAGGCGTCGCTCTCACCAGTTCATCGACAGCGTCCGGTGGGACCTGGTCGTCAAGGCCGTGGAGGCCGACGCCGACGTCGTTCGGGTGGTTCTGTATGGCGAGCGGTGGCCCGGGGCGGGGCGCGGAGGGATGGGGATCGGCACGGAGATGCCGAGCAGCGGTCCGCGCTCGTCGGCCTTCGCGTCGGTCAGGCCGTGCGGGGTGCGCAACGGGTGGTGGGGCAGGCCCTGGAAGTACGTAGAGTGCGGTGGGAGAGGGAGTTCGGGTCAGGCGTCACAGCCGACCTTCGGACTCCCTTGCTTCATTTCACGCGTGCCAGCAATCCCGTGGCATCAATCGTCTAGTCGGACCGGAAGTTCACACGTGAGGCCTCAGAGCATCGACATGCGCCAGACCGCCGAACCGCGTCGGACGGCCGACCACGGTAGAACCGGCCACCGCGCCCCGACCGCGCCGGCCACCGTGCACGCATCCACCACGCGCCTTCCCGGACAGCGCGACGGCACCGCCCTGCGCGCCGCGCTCGCCGATGCCACCGAGGACACCATCGTCTACGACCTGGACGGCATCGGCCGTCAGTACGCCGCACTGTGCGCCGAACTTCCCGGCGTGGCCGTCCGGTTCGCGATGAAGGCCTGCCCGGTGGACGAGGTGCTGGACCATCTCGCCGCGCTCGGCTCCGGCTTCGACGCGGCCAGCCCGCAGGAGATCGCCCAGGCGCTGCGCACCGGCGTCGCACCCGAGCTGATCCACTACGGGAACACCGTCAAGTCGGACCGCAACATCGCCGAGGCGTACCGGCTGGGCGTGCGGGACTTCGCCACCGACAGCCCGGAGGACGTCGCCGCGATCGCGGAACACGCCCCCGGATCGCGGGTGTTCTGCCGGATCGCGACCACCGGCGAGGGCGCGCTGTGGGGCCTCAGCCGCAAGTTCGGCTGCTCGCTCGAGGACGCCGTGCGGGTGCTCGGCGCCGCCCGGACCGCAGGGCTGGTGCCCTCCGGCCTGTCGGTGCACGTCGGCTCGCAGCAGATGACCGCCGGGGCCTGGGTGGCGGCGATCGAATCGCTGGCCGCCGTCCTGGAGGCGCTCAGCCGGCGCGGCATCGTGCCGAGCCGCATCAACCTCGGTGGCGGGCTGCCCGCACTCGGCGTCCTCGACCGGCGCGGCCGGCCGCTGGAACCGCCGCTGGACAAGATCTTCGTGGTGATCCGGGAGGGCATGGACCGGCTGCGCGCCGTCAACGCCGCGCCGCTGGAGTTCCTGCTTGAGCCCGGCCGGCACCTGGTCGCCGACCACGGCGCGATCCGCGCCCACGTGGCGCGGCTCTCCTCCCGCCACCGGCTCGACGGTACCCGCGAGGACTGGCTGTACCTGAGCTGCGGCAAGTTCAACGGCCTGTACGAGATGAACCAGTTGCAGTACCGGCTGGAGTTCCCGACCCACCAGGGCGGGCAGTTCGTCGACGCCGTGGTGGCCGGCCCGACCTGCGACAGCGACGACGCGTACGCCCAGGAGGACGGCCTGGTCCGCGTCCCGCGCGCGATCGCCTCGGGAGACCCGGTGTGGGTCCACTCCTGCGGCGCGTACGCCGCCGCCTACGCCACCCAGGGGTTCAACGGCTTCGCGCCGCTGCCGTACACCTGCATCGGCGGGCGCCGCAACGGAGGAAACGCATGAGCGAGTACCGGATCCGGCTGCTCCGGGAAGAGGACTGGGACGCCGTGGTCGCGCTGGAGGAACGCGCCTACGCCGCCAGTGGCCTGTCCGAAGGCCGCGAGGCCCTGCAGTCCCGGCATCGCGCCTCACCCGACACCTGCTTCGCGCTGGAGCACCCGGGCGGCCTCGGCGGCTACCTGCTCGCCCTGCCGTACCCGCTGTTCCGCTGCCCGGACCTCAGCCGCAGCGAGGACGCGGACGGGGACGGCACTGGCGGGCGGCCCGCCAACATGCACGCGCACGACCTGGTGATCGCCGAGCAGCTGCGCGGCCGGGGTCTCGCCCCACGGATGATGCGCCACCTGGACGACACCGCGCTGGCGGCCGGCCACCGGACGGTCTCGCTGGTCGCCGTCCTCGGCGCACAGGCCGTGTGGGCTCGCCTCGGGTACCGCGCCCGGCCCGAGATCGGGCTGCCCGCGAGCTACGGTGCCGATGCGGTCTACATGGCGAAGCCGCTGGAACCCGAGGTCACCGATCCGACTCCCGAGTCCTCACCCAGAGCCGAAGTGGGTTGATAGAGCCATCTCCCGTACCCGGCAGGGTTCCGCCGCTTCCGACCGGCCATCGGCGGGCCGCTCCTGGCTCCTCACTCCCCGGCGACCAGGGGGTCTGCGATCGACCCGTCGCCGGGGAGCCGGTGGAGCAGAACCGGTGCTCGTCAGTAGCGCCAGCGGACGGCCTCGATGACGTCCGCATCCGTGTGCATCGCGAACAGCTCCGCCTCCGCCCGACGGACGGCCAGCACGGTCTCGTACAGTTCGGGGCCGAGCGCCTGCCGCAGCACGTCGGACTTCTCGTACACGTCGATGGCCTCCGGCAGGCTCGCCGGGAGGCGCTCGGCGGAGTCGAGGGTGGCGGGGTCGCTCGTGGTCTCGGGCGGGAGGGGCAGACCGGCGTCCAGGCCGGCGAGTCCGGCGGCCAGCACGCCGCCGATCGCCAGGTACGGGTTGGCGGCGGCGTCGAAGCACTTGAGCTCGGCGTTGGCCTGCCGGGCCGTGGAGCCGGCGATCAGGCGCAGTGCCGCCTCACGGTTCTCCAGGCCCCAGCAGCGGTAGGCCCCGGCGAAGTGGGAGGGGACCAGCCTCAGGTAGGAGGCGACGCCGGGTGCGCCGATGGCGAGCAGGGCGGGCAGCTCGGCCAGGACGCCCGAGAGGAACTGTTCGGCCTCCGGGTGCAGCCCGTGCCGGCCGGGGCCGCCGTGCCCGAGGTTCAGGCCCTCTCGCCAGAGGCTGAGGTGCAGGTGGCCGCCGTTGCCGATCGAGCCCTCGGTGAAGACGGGCGCGAACGAGACCCGCAGGCCGTGCCGGGCGGAGACGGCCCGGACGGTGTGGCGCACCAGCATTGTGGTGTCGGCCGCCTCGACAGGCCCCTCGGCGGCGACGGAGACCTCGAACTGTCCGGCGGCGTACTCGGGGTGGACCTGGAGCACGGCCAGTCCTTGGGCGGTGAGGGCGCGCAGTACCTCCCGCAGGTAGTCGGAGTGCTCGATGAAGCGGGTCATCCCGTACGCGGGCCCGGTCGTCGCGGGGGCTCCGGCGGAGTCGGCCACCACCCACTCGATCTCGATCCCGGCCCGCACCGAGAGCCCGCGCCGCTCGACGGCCTCGGTGAGCCGGCGGGCGAAGTGGCGCTGGCAGCCGGGGTGCGGGGTGCCGTCCTGGGTGTAGCGGTCGGCTGGGGCCCAGGCCCAGCCGGGCTGGGCGGCGAGCGGGGTGAGCCGGTCGAGGTCGGGGACGAGCCGCAGGTCGCCCACCGGGCCGGTGCCCGAAGGCATGGTGGCGAAGGAGTCGTCCACCAGGGAGACGTCGAAGCAGGGTACGGCGCCGACACCGTACTCGGCGGCGTGTTCGAGCTGGGCGAGCGGAACGGACTTCACCCGGGTGAGGCCGGCGTTGTCGACCCAGCCGAACACCACCCCGTCGATTCCTGCGGCGGCGAGTTGGGCTTCGGCTTCCCGGGCCTGGGCGGCCCGCTCGGCTGGGGGGTGCGTGGTGGTCATGCCGCTCATGCTGGCGTTCGCGGCAGTCGGCGGGCCAGCCGCCGGCCGGGAGTTCACTCGTCCGTGATCGGCCGGAGCTGCGGAGTGACACAGGAACCGCCCGGTGCGTCTTCGGACGATTGCCGGGGCCGGCCCGGCGTTGTGCCGGGGGGCGCCGACTCGATGGGCTGGGACCGGCCGAGCGCGGGAGGATGGCACGAGAAATCGGCGATCGCCATTGATCTAGAAATGTGATGATCGGTCTAATTGGGCGGCAAACCTTTACTGAGTTCGTAGCGATTGGTAGTTCGGATTGCACTCGGCCGGGTGAATCCCGTTGAGGATGTTTGGTTTTGACGGGAGCTATTCGACTACGGTGGCGGAGGATCGGGCGGTTGGCTCATCGGTGAGGAAATCGGTTCGGCGGGAAATCCGCGACGTGCGCCGACAATCCCGAAGAGGAGTTCTACCGCCGGTCCTGCTGTGCGTGCTCCGGCAGTTCGCCGTGCCCGGGGTCCCCTGTCATACGTAGAGAGGTTGGAACACCATGCCGCCCGTAGTTCCGCCGTTCCTGATCGGTCTCGTCGTCTCGCCACTGGTCAAGCGTCTGCTGAAGCCGCTGGTGCGAGGCGTCGTCAAGACGTCCGTCGGGCTCGTCATGGAGGTGAAGAAGGCGGCCCACGAGGCCGGGGAGAACATCCACGACCTCGCGGCCGAGGTCGCCGCCGACGTGTCGGCGGCTCAGGTCACGTCCGGTGACGGCCATCGTGCGGCCGGGAACGCGACCCCGAACGCCGAGAGGGGCGAGGCCGCCGCCCGGGCCGAAGCCGAGGCGAGGGCCTCGAAGATCCGTACGACCGTCGGCGCCGGAAGGGCACACTGACGCACCGGCGCGACCTGACCCGCCGCCTGGACGCACACCGTGATCGAGCTCGCGAGCTGTGTCCGCGCGGTGGTCGGCCGCGGGCCTTCCGGCCCCATCGGCCGCCCCTTCAGAATTCCCGCTCCGCCACATTGATCCGTCGTGCCCGATGCCGGATCGCTCATGACCTCCGCAAACAGGTGATCGTACACATGCCATCTCTGCTGGGTTCCGCAGCCGGATTCCGCTCCATGGATCCGGACGCGAGCCCGCGCTCGGTCATTCCGGGCCGCCAGCGCTGGGACGTCAGGCTGGTTCTCGGACGGCCCCGGACGGCCGAAGTCCTCGCCGCGGTCCTGCGGCGCGTCCCCGGGACCTGCGCGACGCGATCGGGTTCGTCGCCCAGGACCCGTTCCTCTTCGACGGCAGCATCGTTGACAACATCCGCTACGGCAGCTTCGCGGCCTCGGACGAGGCCGTCGTCAAGGCCGCCTCGATGTCCGAGGCGCACACCTTCATCGCGGCGCTGCCGGACGGCTACGACACGGTGATCGGTGAACGCGGTGCCGCGCTGTCGGGCGGCCGGCGGCAGCGGATCGGCCTGGCGCGGGCGATCCTCAAGGACGCGCCGGTCGTGATCCTCGACGAGGCGACCTCCACGGTGGACAACGAGACCGAGGCTGCCATCCAGCGCACGCTGCGCGGCTTCGCGGTCGGCCGGACGATGGTCGTCATCGCCCACCGGCTCTCCACCGTCCGCCACGCCGACCGGATCTACGTCATGGACAGGGGCGGCGTCGTGGCCGAGCAGGGCACCCACGACGAACTCCTCGCCCGGCACGGACTCTACGCATCCCTCTGGCAGCTCCAGGCCGGCGAACGCGCCGCCTGACCGCAGAAAGCCGCACCGCCCGCTGACCGTGTGACGTCACCGCGGTCGGCGTGGCCCGGCGCGTCCTGCGCGCCTGCCCGCCCACACTTCTGGAGGTACCCCCATGTCCCGTCGCGACGGCGACGTCCTTGCCCTGACAGCGGCCCAGCGCGAGATCTGGCTCGCCGAGCAGCGCTCCCGGACACCGATCCCCGGTTACCGGGTCGGTGAGTGCCTGGAGATCCACGGGCCGGTCGACCCGGACCTGTTCGAGACCGCGCTGCGCCGCGTCGTCGACGAGGTCGACGCCCTGCACGTGACCTTCGTCGACGGCGGTGACGGCCCGCGCCAGATCCTCCGCGAGACCTGGGACTGGGCACCGGCACACCTGGACCTGAGCGGGGAGCCCGCACCCCGTGCGGCGGCCATGGAGTGGATGGAGCGGGACCTGATGCGCCCGCTGGATCTCGCGCGCGACCCGCTGTTCGGGCACGCGCTGGTCAAGCTGTCGCCGACCGAATTCCTCTGGTACCTGAACTACCACCACGTGGTGCTGGACGCGATCAGCAGTTCCATGGTCCGCCAGCGGGTCGGCGAGGTGTACTCGGCGCTGTCCGAGGGCGGCGCGGTGCCGCCGTCGCCGTTCGGCTCGCTGCGGGACCTGGTCGACAGCGACGCCGCCTACCGTTCGTCCGCCGACTTCACCGCCGACCGCTCCTACTGGACCGAGCGCTGTGCAGACCTGCCCGCCCCGACCCGGCTCACCGACAGCGCCACGACTGACCCGCACCGGGCCCTGCGTCTGGCCGAGGAGCGGGAGCTGCGGAGCCCGGACGCGCTGCGGGCGGCGGCAGGGAGGGTCGGTGTCCGGTGGTCCCGCCTGGTGATCGCGGCGGCGGCGCTCTACGCCCACCGGCTGAGCGGTACCCAGGACGTGGTGCTCGCCCTCCCGGTCACCGCCCGTCGGGGCTCCGACCGCGACCTGATGTCAGTGCCCGGCACGATGTCGAACGTGGTGCCGCTGCGGCTGACGGTACGACCGGACATGCCGTGGCGCGAACTCGTCGCCCAGGTGGCACGGGAAGTCGAGGCGGCCGTCGCGCACGAGCGCTACCGCAGCGAGGACCTGCTGCGGGATCTCGGCGCGCCCGGGAGCATCGGGACGGTGTTCCCGCTGATCGTCAACATCATGGCCTTCAACGCGAGGCCCACCTTCGCCGGGCACCCCGCCTCCGTGCACCACTTCGTGTCCGGGTCGACCACCGATCTCGCCGTCTGGGTGTTCGACTACCGGGACGGCAACCCCCCGCTCCTCAGGCTGCACGGCGCGCCCGAGGCATACAGCGACGACGACCTCGCCGCGCACCAGCAGCGGCTGCTCGCCGTGCTCGACGCCGTCGCGGACTGTGACCCTGACGAGGTGCTGGGCCGGATCGACCTGCTCACGGCCGCAGAGCACCGAGAGGTGGCGGCCCTCGGCACCGGGCAGGTGGCGGCGGATCCCGCCACGAGCCTGCCGGAGCTGTTCCGGGAGCAGGTCCGGGCGACTCCGGACCTCGTCGCGTTGGTGTGCGGTGACGTCTCACTGACGTACGCGGAGCTCGACGTGCGGGCGAACCGGCTGGCGAACGCCCTGATCGACCGGGGTGCGGGGCCGGAGCGGCTGGTGGCGGTGGCGCTGCCGAGGTCGGCCGAGCTGGTGGTGGCGATCCTCGCGGTGCTGAAGACCGGCGCGGCGTACGTCCCGGTCGACCCCGAGTACCCGGCCGACCGGATCGCCTACCTGCTCGACGACGCCCGACCGATCCTGCTGGTGACCGACTCCGGCAGCGCGGACCGCCTGCCCGACGGCGGTCCGGTCGACCGGTTGGTGCTCGACGCCCCGGAATCGGCCGCCCTGGTGGCGGGCTGCCCGCCGACCGACCCGACGGTGGTCGTCGATCCGGGCCACCCGGCCTACGTCATCTACACCTCCGGCTCCACCGGCCGGCCCAAGGGTGTGGCGCCGACCCACGGCGGCCTGCTCAACCTGCTCACGGACCTCCGGGAGGTGCACTTCCGGGCGGTCCTCGGGGAACGGCAGCGGCTGCGGGTGGCCCTGACCACGTCGGTGTCGTTCGACGCCTCCTGGAACCAGCTGCTCGCCCTGTTCGCGGGCCACGAGCTGCACGTCCTGGACCACGAGACCTGGACCGACCCCGACGCCTTCGTCGGCTACGCGGCGCGCCACGGACTGGACTACATCGAAGCCACCCCTTCCTACCTGCACGTCCTGGTCGCCCACGGGCTCCTGGGCGACCAGAACTGGCGTCCGGCGCTGGTCGCGGCCGGTGGCGAGGCCGTCCCGGAGCGGCTGTGGGGAGAACTACGGTCGGCGGACGGGGTCTCCTGCCTCAACCTCTACGGACCGTCCGAGTGCACCGTCAACCCGGTGATCGCCTCCGTGGGATCGAGTCCGCTCCCGGTCATCGGCCGGCCCGCCGGCAACGTCCGGCTGTACGTGCTCGACGGCGCCCTGCGGCCGCTGCCGGCCGGTACGCCGGGCGAGCTGTACGTCGCCGGGTCCTGCCTGGCGCGCGGCTACCTCAACCGGCCGGGCCTGACCGCCGGGCGGTTCGTGGCGGACCCGTTCGGTCCGAGTGGTTCGAGGATGTACCGCACCGGCGACCTGGTGCGCTGGGGTGCAGACCGGAATCTGGAGTTCCTCGGCCGGACCGACGACCAAGTCAAGGTCCGCGGCTTCCGAGTGGAGCTCGGCGAAGTCGAGGCCGTCCTCGCCGAGCACCCGCAGGTCGCCCGGGCCGCCGCCGTGGTGCGTACCGAGGACGAACCCCGGCTGGTCGCCTATGCCGTCGCCGAGCCCGGTGCCACGGTCACCGACACCGCCCTGCGCGAACACCTCCGGGCGCGGTTGCCCAAGCACATGGTGCCGTCGGCGCTCATGGTGCTGGACGTCCTGCCGCTGACCCCGAACGGCAAGCTCGACCGGCGGGCTCTGCCAGCGCCCGAGCGGCAGTCGGCCGTGCCGGGCCGCGCTCCGCGCTCCGCGGTCGAGCACCTGCTCGCAGGCCTGTTCGCAGAGGTGCTCGGAGTGTCCGAGCCGGGGCTGGACGACAGCTTCTTCGACCTCGGCGGGCACTCCCTGCTGGCCACCCGGTTGGTCGCCCGGGCCCGGTCGGTGCTGGGCGTGGAGCTGGGGCTGCGCGACCTGTTCGACGCGCCGACGGTGGCGGAACTGGCCGCGGCGGTGGACATCGCCGGCCGGGCGCGCCCGGCGCTCGGGCGGCGCGAGCGGCCCGAGGCCGTCCCGCTGTCCTTCGCGCAGCGCCGGCTGTGGTTCCTGCACCGGATGGAGGGACCGAGCGCCACCTACAACATCCCGCTGGCGCTGCGGCTTTCCGGACACCTGGACCAGCGGGCCCTGGACGCCGCCCTGGCGGACGTGGTCGAGCGGCACGAGAGCCTGCGCACCGTCTTCCCGGTGGTCGACGGCGTGCCGTGCCAGCGGGTGCTGGAGGCAGACGAGGCACGGCCGCGGCTGCGGGTCACCGAGGCCGGCGAGCGCGACCTGCCGGACCTTCTGGCGGAGGCGGCGCGGCACGGCTTCGAGCTCGCCGAGGAGCCGCCGCTGCGTGCCGAGCTCTTCCGGCTCGGCACCGAGGAGCACGTGCTGCTGCTGGTGGTGCACCACATCGCCGGTGACGGCTGGTCGGCGGGCCCGCTCCTGCGGGACCTGAGGACCGCCTACGCGGCCCGTACCGAGGGCGCGAAGCCCGAGTGGGCCCAACTGCCCGTCCAGTACGCCGACTACGCCCTCTGGCAGCGGGAGCTGCTCGGTGACGGCGCTCACCCGGACAGTCTGCTGAGCGGCCAGCTCGCGTACTGGCGGGAGCAGTTGGCGCACCTGCCCGACCAGGTGGAGCTGCCCTTCGACCGGCCCCGGCCGGCCGCGATGTCCTACCGGGGCGCCCACCTGCCGGTCCGGCTCGACGCCGAACTGCACCAGGGCCTGCGCGAACTCGCCCGCGACGGTGGCGCCAGCCTGTTCATGGTGCTCCAGGCCGGGCTGGCCGCCCTGCTCGGCAAGCTCGGCGCCGGCACCGACGTACCGATCGGCACGCCGATCGCGGGACGCACCGACGAGGCCCTGGACGACCTGGTCGGATTCTTCGTCAACACCCTCGTGCTGCGCACCGACCTGTCCGGCGACCCGTCGTTCGCCGAACTGCTGGGCCAGGTGCGCTCCGACGCGCTGGCCGCGTACGCGCACCAGGACGTGCCGTTCGAGCACCTCGTGGAGGCACTGAACCCGACCCGGACACTGGCGCACCACCCGCTCTTCCAGACCATGCTCGCCCTGCAGAACGCCCCGCTCGGCGCCTTCGACCTGCCGGGGCTGCGGGTGACGGCCGATCTGGTGCACACCGGTACGGCCAAGTGCGACCTGACCTTCATCCTGGCCGAACAGCCGGGTACGGAGGGGCTGTCGGGCGTGGTCGAGTACAGCACCGACCTCTTCGACGAGGCCACCGTGGCGGGGATCGTCGACCGGTGGCTGCGGCTGCTGCGCGCCGTCGTCGCCGACCCCGGCCGACGGATCGGCCGGGTGGACGTGCTGTCCGCCGAGGAACTCCGCGCGCTGCTCCCGGCCCGTACCGAGGAGGAGGACGCGCCGGGCAGCAGCCTGACCGCGCTTTTCGAGCGGCGGGTCCGGACCAACCCGGCCGCCGTCGCCCTAACGGATGGTGAAGTAACCCTTTCCTACGGCGAGTTGAACACCCGCGCCAACCGGCTCGCGCACGCGCTCATCGACCGGGGCGTGGGCCCGGAGCGGCTGGTGGCCCTGGCCCTGCCGCGCTCGGCGGACCTGGTCGTCGCGGTGCTCGCGGTGGTCAAGGCCGGCGGCGCCTACGTTCCGGTGGATCCGAAGTACCCTGCGGCCCGGATCTCCTACCTGCTCCAGGACACCCGGCCCGCGCTGCTCGTCACGACGAGCGGTATCGGCGAGCTGCCGGGGGCGGACCACCTGGACCGGCTGCTGCTGGACTCCGCCGACCTGGACGGGCTGCCGGACACGGACCCGGGGGTCACCGTCGATCCCGGCCACGCCGCCTACGTCATCCACACCTCCGGCTCCACCGGCAACCCCAAGGGCGTCGTGGTTCCGCACCACAACGTGGTGCGGCTGTTCCGGACGACGGAGGAGCTGTTCGGCTTCACCGCCGAGGACGTCTGGACGCTCTTCCACTCCTACGCCTTCGACTTCTCGGTGTGGGAGCTGTGGGGCGCGCTGCTGCACGGCGGCCGTCTCGTGATCGTGGACCACGAGACCAGCCGCTCGCCCGGCGCGTTCCTGGAGCTCCTCGCCCGCGAGCGGGTGACGGTGCTCAACCAGACGCCGTCCGCCTTCTACCAGCTGATGCAGGCGGAAGCCGAGCACCCGCGTGAACTCGCCCTGCGCACGGTGGTCTTCGGCGGTGAGGCACTGGAGCACGCCCGGTTGGCGAGCTGGTACGAGCGGCACCCGGAGGACGCGCCCCGGCTGGTCAACATGTACGGCATCACCGAGACCACCGTGCACGTCACGTACGCGGCGCTCGACCGGTCCGGCACCGCAGCCGGCCAGATCGGCGCGGGCCTCCCGGACCTGCGGACGTACGTGCTCGACGACGGCCTGCGGCCGGTGGTCCCGGGCGTGCTCGGCGAGCTGTACGTCGCGGGCGCCGGGCTGGCGCGCGGCTACCTGAACCGGCCGGGCCTGACCGCCGGGCGCTTCGTCGCCGACCCGTACGGGCCGGCGGGCAGCCGGATGTACCGCAGCGGCGACGTGGTGCGCCGGGCTGCGGAAGGCAGCCTGAGCTTCGTCGGCCGGGCCGACCAGCAGGTGAAGGTGCGCGGCTTCCGGATCGAGCTCGGCGAGATCGAGGCGGCGCTGGCGGCGCTCCCCGGCGTCGCCCAGGCCGCCGTCCTGGCCCGGCAGGACCGTGCCGACGACACCCGCCTGGTCGCCTACCTGGTCCCGGCCGCCGGTGCCGCACCGCGCCCGGCTGACCTGCGTGAGCGCCTCACCGAGCGGCTGCCGGAGCACATGGTGCCGTCGGCGTACGTCCTGCTGGACGCGCTGCCGCTGACCGCCAACGGCAAGCTGGACCACCGGGCCCTGCCCGCCCCCGACCTCGCCCCGGCGGCCGCCGGCCGTGCGCCGCGCACCCCGCAGGAGCAGGTCCTCTGCGAGCTGTTCGCCGAGGTCCTGGGCGTCACCTCGGCCGGCGTCGAGGACGGCTTCTTCGACCTCGGCGGACACTCCCTGCTCGCCACCCGCCTGGCCGCCCGGATTCGCGCGACCCTCGGTGTCGAGATGCCGCTGCGCACCCTGTTCGAGGCGCCGACCCCGGCTGCCCTGGCCGCCACCCTGGCGGCGGCCGGACCGGCGCAGGCCGCCCTGGCACGGCGCGAGCGCCCCCACGTGATCCCGCTGTCGTTCGCGCAACGCCGGCTGTGGTTCCTGCACCAGCTGGAGGGCGCCAGCGCCAACTACCACATCTCCCTGGTCTGGCGGCTGTCCGGAGATCTGGACCGGCGGGCCCTGGAGGCCGCGGTCGCGGACGTGGCGGCCCGGCACGAGAGCCTGCGCACCGTCTTCCCGGCCGTAGACGGCGTGCCGTACCAGCAGGTGCTGGACGTCGTGGCCGGCCGCCCGCGGCTGGACGTGAGCCGGACCACCGAGGACGGGCTGCCGGGCGCGCTGACGACCGCGAAGGCCCGTCCGTTCGACCTGGCGGTCGATCTGCCGCTGCGCGCCGGGCTGTTCGAGATCGCGCCGGACGAGCACGTACTGCTGCTGGTGATGCACCACATCGCGGGTGACGGCTGGTCGTTGGGCCCGCTCACGCAGGACCTGACCGCCGCCTACGCGGCGCGCTGCCGGGACGAGGAGCCGCAGTGGGCGCCGCTGCCCGTGCAGTACGCCGACTACACCCTGTGGCAGCACGAACTGCTCGGCGACGCCACCGACCGGGACAGCCTGTTCGCGGGCCAGGCGGCCTACTGGACCCGGCAGTTGGCCGGGCTGCCGGAGCAGATCCAGCTGCCCACCGACCGGCCCCGCCCGGCGGTCGCCTCCCACCGGGGCGGCTCCGTGCGTGCCGGGCTGGACGCCGAGCTGCACCGCGGTCTGCGCGAGCTCGCCCGTGAGCACGGGACCAGTCTGTTCATGGTGCTCCAGGCAGGACTTGCCGCGTTGCTGAGCAAGCTCGGCGCCGGCGACGACATCCCGGTGGGCAGCCCGGTCGCGGGCCGGACCGACCAGGCGCAGGACGAGCTGGTCGGCTACTTCGTCAACACCCTGGTGTTCCGTACCGACACCTCGGGCGATCCGACCTTCGCCGAGCTGCTGGGCCGGGTCCGGGACACCGCGCTGGCCGGGTACGCCCACCAGGACCTGCCGTTCGAATACCTGGTCGAGGTCCTGAACCCGTCCCGGTCGCTGTCGCACCACCCGTTGTTCCAGGTCATGCTGGTGCTGCAGAACGCTCCTCGGGCCGACTTCGCGCCTCCCGGGCTGCGCGTCGAGGACGTGCCGTCGACGTCGACCACCGCCAAGCTCGACCTGATCTTCACCATGTCGGAGCGGCACGGGCAGGACGGTCCCCCTGGGCCTGGCGGCTCGGGAGGTGCCCCCACCCCGGAGGGGATCGACGTATTCGTCGAGTACACCAGTGACCTCTACGACCCGGCCACCGTCGAGACGATGATCGGGAGGTGGGAGCGGCTGCTCCGCGCCGCGGTCGCCGACCCGCGGCGGCGGCTCAGCCGGATCGGCCTGCTCAGCGCCGAGGAGCACGCCGAGCTGACGGCGCTGGGCACCGGCCCGGCGGCCCAGGCCTTCACCGGGAGCCTGCCGGAGTTGTTCCGTGAGCAGGTCCGGCAGGCTCCGGACGCCCTCGCGGTTGTCGCGCCGGAAGCGTCGCTGACGTACGCGGAGTTGGACGCGCGGGCGAACCGGTTGGCGCATGCGCTGATCGCGCGGGGTGCGGGGCCGGAGCGGTTGGTGGCGGTGGCGCTGCCGAGGTCGGCCGAGCTGGTGGTGGCGATCCTCGCGGTGCTGAAGACGGGCGCGGCGTACCTCCCGGTCGATCCGGAGTACCCGGCCGCGCGGATCGGGCACATGCTCGACGACGCCCGGCCGGTCATGGTGGTGACCGACACCCGTACCCGGGATCGGCTGCCGGCCGGTCCGGCCGGTCGGCTGGTGGTCGACGACCTGGAGACGGCCGAGCTGGTCGCGGGCTGCCCGGTGACGGACCCCGCGGTGGCCGTCGACCCGGGCCACCCGGTCTACGTCATCTACACCTCCGGTTCGACCGGCAAGCCCAAGGGCGTGGTGGTGACGCACGGCGGCCTGTTCAACCTGTTCGCCGACCAGCGCTCGCTGGTCTTCCGGATCAAGGAGCGCATGCGGATCGGGCTGACCACGTCCGTGTCGTTCGACGCCTCCTGCGACCAACTGTTCGCCCTGTTCGCCGGGCACGAGCTGCACGTCCTGGACGAGGCGACCTGGACCGACCCGGACGCCTACCTCGAGTACGCCGCGCGGGCCGGGCTGGACACTGTCGGCGGAACCCCGTCCTACCTGCAAGTCCTTGTCGATCACGGCCTCTTGACCCACCCGCGGTGGCGTCCCTCGATGGTCGGGTTGGGTGGTGAGGCCGTTCCGGAGCAGCTGTGGGAGCGGCTGCGGGCGGCCGGCGAGGTGTTCTCCCTGAACTACTACGGGCCGGCCGAGTGCACGGTGGACTCGGTCTACGCGCCGGTGGAGTCGAGCGCGCGCCCGGTGATCGGGCGGCCGCTCGGGGGCGTCCGGCTGCACGTGCTCGACGCCGCGTTGCAGCCGGTGCCCGCCGGTGTGCCGGGTGAGCTGTACCTCGCCGGTGCGGGCCTCGCGCGCGGCTACCTGAACCGGCCGGGTCTGACCGCGGGACGGTTCGTGGCGGACCCGTTCGGTCCGAGTGGATCTGAGCCCCTCGCCCCCAGCCTGGCGGCTGGGAGGTGCCCCCAGCCCGAAGGCGGGCAAGGAGGGCGGATGTACCGCACCGGTGACCTGGTGCGGTGGAACCCGGAGGGGAACCTGGAGTTCCTCGGCCGTACCGACGACCAGGTCAAGGTGCGCGGCTTCCGGATCGAACTCGGCGAGATCGAGACCGCACTGGCGGAACACCCGCAGGTCGCGCGGGCCGCCGTGATCGTCCGGCAGGACCGGGCGCGGGACACCCGCCTGGTCGCCTACCTGGTTCCCGCCACCGGGGCGGCGCCTCGGCCGGAGGACCTGCGGGCGCACCTGCGCGAGCGCCTGCCGGACTACATGGTGCCCGCCGCGTTCGTCTCCCTCGACGCCCTGCCGTTGAACGCCAGCGGCAAGGTGGACCGGCGCGCCCTGCCCGAGCCCGAGTCCACCGCGACGCAGGCCGGCCGGGCAGCGCACACTCCTCAGGAACAGGTGCTGGCCGGACTGTTCGCCGAGGTGCTGGGCCTGCCCGGGGTCGGCGTCGACGACGACTTCTTCGACCTCGGCGGGCACTCCCTGCTGGCCACCCGGTTGGTGGCCCGGGTCCGTGCGACGCTGGGCGTGGAGCTGCCGCTACAGGCCCTGTTCCGCAGCCCGACCGTGGCCGGGCTGGCCGCCGGGCTGGGCGGGGCGGACCAGGCCCGGCTGGCTCTGGAGCGGGCAGAGCGGCCCGACCGCGTGCCGCTGTCGTCCGCACAGCGAAGGCTGTGGTTCCTGCGCCAACTGGAGGGCGCCGACTCCGTCTACAACATGCCGCTCGCGTGGCGGCTCTCGGGACCGTTGGACCTGGCGGGCCTGGAGGCGGCGCTGGGCGACCTCGTCGACCGGCACGAGACCCTGCGCACGGTCTTCCCGGCCGAGGGCGGTGTGCCCCACCAGCAGGTGCTGCCCGTCGGGGAGGTGCGCCCGAGGCTGTCGGTCGCCCCGGCCGACGAGCCGGCCCTGCCGGAACTGCTGACGGCGGCCGCGGCGCGCGGATTCGACCTCGCCACCGAACCGCCGCTGCGCGCCGAGCTGTTCGAACTCTCGGCGGACGAGCACGTGCTGCTCCTGGTGATGCACCACATCGCCGGCGACGGCTGGTCGCTGGGCCCGCTGGCGGCCGACCTGGCCACCGCGTACGCAGCGCGCCGCCGGGGCGAGGAGCCGCAGTGGGCGCCGCTGCCCGTGCAGTACGCCGACTACACCCTGTGGCAGGACCGGCTGCTCGGCGACGCGGACGACCAGGACAGCCTGTTCTCCCGCCAGGCGGACTACTGGAAGCGGACGCTGGCGGACCTGCCGGAGCAGATCCCGCTCCCGGCCGACCGCCACCGCCCCGCGGCGCCCTCCTACTCCGGCGGCCACCTCGCGATCGAACTGGACGCCGAACTGCACGCCGGGCTGGTCCGGTTGGGCCGGGAGCACGGCGCCAGCGTGTACATGGTGCTGCAGGCCGCCCTGACATCGCTGCTGGACAAGCTCGGCGCGGGCACGGACATCCCGGTCGGCAGTCTGATCGCCGGCCGGACCGACGAGGCCCTGGACGACCTCGTCGGGTTCTTCGTCAACACCCTGGTGCTCCGCACGGACACCAGCGGCGACCCGTCCTTCGCCGAACTGCTGGGCCGGGTCCGGGAGGGCGCGCTCGGCGCGTACGCGCACCAGGACCTGCCGTTCGAGCACGTCGTCGAAGCCCTCAACCCGTCCCGGTCGCTCGCCCGGCAGCCGCTGTTCCAGGTGCTGCTCGCGCTGCAGAACGTGCCCCGCACCGAGTTCGCGCTGAGCGGCCTGGCCACCGAGATCGTGCTGGTGCGGACGCCGACGGCGATGTTCGACCTCGGCATCCACCTGCTGGAGCGCGGTGGCACCGGCGGGCCCGCCGAGGGCATCGTCGGGCGGGTCGAGTACAGCACCGACCTGTTCGACCACGCCACGGTGGAGGTACTGGTCGCCCGGTGGCTGCGGCTGCTGGCGGCGGTGGTCGCCGAGCCGGACCGGCCGCTGAGCCGGATCGACGTCCTCACCGCCGAGGAGCGGCACGAGCTGCTGGTCGTCCGCAACGGCACCGCCTGCCCCGCTCCCGTCGAGAGCCTGCCCGCGCTGTTCGAGGCGCAGGTCCGGGCGACCCCGGCGGCCGAGGCGGTGGTGTTCGAGGACACCGCGCTGACCTACCGCGAGCTGAACCGCCGGGCCAACCGCCTGGCCCACGCGCTGATCGCGCGCGGCGTGGGCCCGGAGCAGGTCGTCGCCCTGCGGCTGCCGCGCTCGGCGGAGCTGGTGGTGGCCGTCCTCGCGGTGCTCAAGACGGGGGCGGCGTACCTGCCGGTCGACCCGGACTACCCGGCGGCCCGCATCGCGTACATGCTGGAGGATGCGCGCGCGGCCGTGGTGCTCGACGACCTCGCGGACGTCACACCCGCCGGGGACCACCCGGAGACCGACCCCGTCGTCACCGTGGACGCACGGCACCCGGCCTACGTCATCTACACCTCCGGTTCCACCGGCCGGCCCAAGGCCGTGGTGATGCCCGCCGCCGGGCTGCTGAACCTGCTGGAGTGGCACCATGAGGCCGTCGGCGGTGAACCCGGCACGGGCACCGCGCAGTTCACCGCGATCAGCTTCGACGTCTCGGTGCAGGAGATGCTCTCCGCGCTGCTGTACGGCAAGACCCTGGTGGTGCCGACGGAGGAACAGCGCCGCAGCGCCGAGCAGTTCGCCCACTGGCTGGACCGGCACGAAGTCGAGGAGCTGTTCGCACCCAACCTGGTGATCGAGGCGCTCGCCGAGGCCGCGGAGGAAGCCGGGCTGGAGCTGCCGGGCCTGCGGCTGATCGCGCAGGCCGGCGAGGCGATGCGCCTGAGCGGTGCGGTGCGCCGCTTCCAGGCCCGCGGGCCCGGCCGGGTGCTGCACAACCACTACGGCCCGGCCGAAACCCACGTGATCACCGCCTACCCGCTGCCGGCCGACCCCGCTGACTGCCCGTCGCCGGTGCCGATCGGCCGTCCGATCGCCAACTGCCAGGTGTACGTGCTGGATGCGGCGCTGCGGCTGGTCGCCCCCGGCGTGCTGGGTGAGCTGTACCTGGCCGGGGCGGGCCTGGCCCGCGGCTACCTGAACCGGCCCGGGCTCACCGCCGGGCGCTTCGTCGCCAACCCGTTCGAGGTGGGCAACCGGATGTACCGCACCGGGGACCTGGTGCGCTGGCGGGCCGACGGGGAGCTGGAGTTCGCCGGCCGGGTCGACGACCAGGTGAAGGTGCGCGGGTTCCGGGTCGAGCCGGGCGAGATCGAGGCGGAGCTGACCGCGCACCCGGGCGTCGCCCAGGTCGCGGTGCTCGCCCGGGAGGACCGGATCGTCGCGTACGTCGTCCCCGTGGCCGGGCGAGGGGCGACCGCGGCGGCGCTGACGGCGTACCTGCGCGACCGGGTGCCGGAGTACCTGGTGCCGTCGGCGTTCGTGCTGCTGGAGGCGTTGCCGCTGACACCGAACGGGAAGCTGGACCGGGCCGCGCTGCCGGCGCCCGAGGCCACGACCAGGGAGACCGGCCGGGCGCCGCGCACCCCGCAGGAGCAGATCCTGTGCGAGCTGTTCGCGGAGGTGCTGGGCCGGGGCCAGGTCGGTGTCGACGAGGACTTCTTCGCGCTGGGCGGGCACTCGCTGCTCGCCACCCGGTTGGTCTCGCGGATCCGGGCGACCCTCGGGGTCGAGCTGGAGCTGCGAAGCCTGTTCCGGACGCCGACACCGGCCGGGCTGGCGGCCGGGCTGCACGGCGCCGACACCGCTCGGCAGGCCCTGGTGCCCCGGCCGCGCCGCGAACCGATGCCGCTGTCGTTCGCCCAGCGCCGGCTCTGGTTCCTCCAGCAGTTCGGGGCACCGAGCGCCACCTATCACATGCCGCTGGCCCTGCGGCTGTCCGGAGATCTCGACCGGGCCGCGCTGAGCGCAGCGCTCGCGGACGTGGTGGCCCGGCACGAGACCCTGCGCACGGTCTTCCCGCACACCGCCGGAATCCCGTACCAGCGGGTGCTGGACAGCACCGAGGTCGCCGTCCCGCTGAGCGTACGCGCGGCCGGCGAGGCGGAGCTGCCGGGGCTGCTGCGCGAGGCGGCGGTGCGCGGCTTCGACCTGACCGCGGAAGTGCCGCTGCGGGCTGACCTGTTCGAACTCTCGGCGGACGAGCACGTGCTGCTGCTGGTGATGCACCACATCGTCGGGGACGGCTGGTCCATGGGCCCGCTGGCCCGTGACCTGGCCACCGCCTACACCGCCCGGCGGGGCGGCGGGGCGCCGGCCTGGCCGCCGCTGCCGGTGACGTACGGCGACTACACCCTGTGGCAGCACGAGATCCTGGGCGACGAGCACGACGCCGACAGCGTGTTCGGCCGCCAGGTCGCCTATTGGAAGGAGGCGCTGGCCGGGCTGCCCGAGCAGCTGCAGCTGCCAGGCCCCCCGCCCCGCCCCGCCACCCAATAGTTCGGGGGCGACCGGGGGGAT
>NZ_JBHWIJ010000091.1:23335-27848 GCF_042732255.1 Kitasatospora sp. NPDC059803
CCCCAGACGGGTGTGCGGCGGCGGTGTGGACCGTTGGGACGCGGGGGGGGGGGGGCCGGCCCGTGCCGCGGAGGGCGCTGGCCCCGCGGCCGCGCCCGGCCACCATGTCGTACGGCGGCGACCTGCTGGAGCTCCGGATCGACACCGAACTGCACGCGGCGCTGGTGGAGTTGGCGCGGCGCTCGGGTGCGACCCTGTTCATGGTGCTGCAGGCCGCGCTCGCGGCGCTGTACACGCGGCTGGGCGCGGGCACGGACATCCCGATCGGCAGCCCGATCGCGGGCCGCACCGACGAGGCGCTGGACGAGTTGGTCGGGTTCTTCATCAACACTCTGGTGCTGCGGACGGACACCAGCGGCGACCCGAGCTTCACGGAGCTGCTGGGGCGGGTGCGGGAGACGGCGCTGTCGGCGTACGCGCACCAGGACGTGCCGTTCGAGCACCTGGTGGAGGCGCTGAACCCGTCCCGCTCGCTCTCCCACCACCCGCTGTACCAGACCGGGCTGGTCGTGCAGAACGCGCCGGGCGGTGACTTCGAGCTGCCGGGCCTCCGGGTCTCCGGGGTGACCGTGCTCACCGGGACCGCGCGGCTCGACCTGACCTTCGGGTTCGCGGAGGAGCACGGGCCCGACGGCGCGCCGGCCGGGCTCAGCGGTGCGGTCGAGTTCAGTACCGACCTGTTCGACCGCCCGACGGTCGAGTCGATGGTCACCCGGTGGACCAGGCTGCTGGCCGCGGTCGCCGCCGCGCCCGACCAGCCGATCGGCGGGATCGAGCTGCTGTCGGCCGAGGAGCGCCGCGAGCTGCTGCCCGCCGTCGAGGGCGGGGCGGCAGGGGTGAGCCTGCCGGAACTGTTCGCCGCGCAGGTGGCGGCGGTGCCGGACGCGGTCGCGCTGGTGTGCGGTGATGCGGAGTTGACGTACCGGGAGTTGAACGTATGCGCGGGCCGGTTCGCGCATACGTTGATCGCGCGGGGTGTGGGGCCTGAGCAGCTGGTGGCGGTGGCGTTGCCGCGCTCGGTGGAGTCGGTGGTGGCGGTCCTGGGCGTGCTGAAGGCCGGGGCGGCGTATCTGCCGGTGGATCCGGCGTACCCGCGGGCGCGGATCTCGTTCATGCTCGACGACGCCCGTCCTTTGGTGGTGGTCGACGACCCGGGGATGGTGGGCGACGGAGACTGGCCGGACACGGATCCGGTGGTCGCGTTCGACGTCCGGCATCCGGCGTACGTGATCTACACGTCGGGTTCGACCGGCCGCCCCAAGGGCGTGGTGGTGAGCCACGGCGGGGTGTCTGGTCTGGTGGCGGCGCAGGTCGAGCGGCTCGGCCTGGCGCCGGGCAGCCGGGTGCTCCAGTTCGCCTCGCCCAGCTTCGACGCGTCGTTCTGGGACCTGTGCAGCGCCCTGCTGACCGGCGCCACCCTCGTGCTCGCCCCGTCCGGGGCCCCGCTGGAGGCCCTGACGGACCGCCGGCTCGACGTCACCCATGTGACCCTGCCGCCCTCGGCCCTGGCCGCGCTGGACAGCACCGATGTCACGGCTGGCACCCTGGTGGTGGCGGGTGAGGCGTGCCCGTCGGAGCTGGTGGCGCGGTGGGCGCCGGGGCGTCGGATGGTCAACGCGTACGGGCCGACGGAGACGACGGTGTGCGTGACGATGAGCGCCCCGCTGGTGGCGGGCTCCGGCGTGCCGCCGATCGGCCGTGCGGTCGCGGGCTTCCGGGTGTACGTGCTGGACGAGCGGCTCCGCCTGGTGCCGCCAGGTGTGGCGGGGGAGTTGTACGTCGCGGGGCCGGGTCTGGCGCGCGGGTACCTGAACCGGCCCGGGCTCACCGCCGGGCGGTTCCTCGCCTGCCCGTTCGGCCCGGCCGGTGCGCGGATGTACCGCACCGGTGACGTGGTGCGGCGCCGGGCCGACGGCGAGTTGGAGTACGTCGGCCGGGCGGACCAGCAGGTGAAGGTGCGCGGCTTCCGCGTCGAACTCGGCGAGGTCGAGGCCGTCCTGGCCGAGCATCCCGGGGTCGCCCAGGCCGCCGTCGTGGCCCGGGAGGACCGGCTCGTCGGCTACGTGGCGGCCCGTCCCGACGTGGCCGTCCGTCCGGCGGAGCTGGCGGCACACCTGCGCGACCGGCTGCCGGACTACCTGGTGCCGGCCGTGTTCACGGTGCTGGACGTGCTGCCGCTGACGCCCAACGGCAAGTTGGACCGCGCCGCGCTGCCCGCTCCCGACCTCGGCTCGGCCGAGGTCGGGAGGGCGCCGCGCACGCCGCAGGAGCAGATCCTCTGCGAGCTGTTCGCCGAGGTGCTGGGCCGGGCGCAGGTCGGTGTCGACGACGACTTCTTCGACCTGGGCGGGCACTCCCTGCTCGCCACCCGGCTGACCGCGCGGGTGCGCTCGGTGCTCGGTGTGGAGCTCGGGCTGCGCGCGGTCTTCCAGGCGCCCACCGCTGCGGGGCTGGCCGAGGCACTGGCCGGGGCCAGCCGTGTCCGTCCGGCGCTGACCGTTCACGAGCGGCCGGAGGCGGTGCCGCTCTCCTTCGCCCAGCGTCGGCTCTGGTTCATGCACCGCATGGACGGCAGCGCCGCGACCTACCACATCCCGCTGGCGCTGCAACTGACCGGAACGCTCGACCGGGCGGCGCTGGACGAGGCGCTGGCCGACGTGGTGGCCCGGCACGAGAGCCTGCGGACGGTGTTCCCGGAGGTCGACGGCGTCCCGTGCCAGCGGGTCCTGGACCCGGCCGAGGCCCGGCTCCGGGCCGGGCTGACCGAGGTCTCACAGGCCGAACTGCACGACCGGCTCGCCGAGTTCGCCCGGCGGCCCTTCGATTTGGCGGCGGAGCCGCCGCTGCGGGCGGAGCTGTTCGAGCTGGCGCCGGACGAGCACGTGCTGCTGCTGGTCATGCACCACATCGCCGGTGACGGCTGGTCCACCGGCCCGCTGGCCCGTGACCTGGCCGAGGCGTACGCGGCCCGCTGCGAGGGCCGGACGTCGAGCCGGGCGGCCCTCCCGGTCCAGTACGCCGACTACACGCTGTGGCAGCGCGACCTGCTCGGCGACGCCGCCGACCCGCAGAGCCGGTTCGCCGAGCAGCTCGACTACTGGAAGCGCCAGCTGTCCGACCTGCCGGAGCTGATCCAGCTGCCCGCCGACCGGCCCCGGCCGGCCGTCGCCGGTTGGCACGGAGACCACGTCGGTCTGGAGCTGAGCCCCGAACTGCACGCCGCTCTGACCGAGTTGGCGCGGAACACCGGCACCAGTCTGTTCATGGTGCTGCAGGCGGCGCTGGCAGCGTTGTACACGCGGCTGGGGGCGGGGACGGACATCCCGATCGGGAGTCCGATCGCGGGGCGCACGGACGAGGCGCTGGACGAGCTGGTCGGGTTCTTCGTGAACACGCTGGTGCTGCGGACGGACACGAGCGGTGATCCGAGCTTCACCGAACTGCTCGGGCGGGTGCGGGAGACCTCACTGTCGGCGTACGCGCACCAGGACGTGCCGTTCGAGCACCTGGTGGAGGTGCTGAACCCATCCCGGTCGCTGTCCCACCACCCGTTGTTCCAGACGATCCTGGCCGTGCAGAACGCCCCGATGGGCCGGTTCTCGCTGCCCGGCCTGGAGGTCGCCACCTACGCGGTGGCCACCGGAACCGCCAAGTTCGACCTCGGGGTGAGCCTCGTCGAGCAATTCGGTCCGGCCGGGGAACCGGCTGGGATCGCCGGCGCGGCGGAGTACGCCACTGACCTGTTCGACCGTTCGACGGTCGCCGCCCTCGTGCGGCGCTGGACGCTCCTGCTGGAGGCGGTCACCGCCGATCCTGACCGGGCGATCGGGGGGATCGACCTCCTCGACTCCGACGAGCGGATTCGCCTGCTGGAGCGGGGCAACGCGACTGACCGTGAGGTGGCCGCCGTGCCGGTGCCGCAGGCGTTCGCGGCGCAGGTGGCGGCGACGCCGGACGAGGTCTCCCTCGTCTGCGGCGACGTCCAGTTGACGTACCGCGAGCTGAACTCCCGGGCGAACCGGTTCGCGCATGCGTTGATCGCCCGGGGCGTGGGTCCGGAGCAGGTCGTGGCCGTGGCCTTGCCGCGTTCGGTGGAGTCGGTGGTGGCGGTCCTGGGTGTCCTGAAGGCTGGGGCGGCGTATCTGCCGGTGGATCCGGCGTACCCGCAGTCACGGATCGAGTTCATGTTGGCGGACGCCCGCCCGGCGCTGATGATCGACGATCCGGCGCTGGTCGCCAAGGCCTCCGAGGCCTCCGAGTCGCCGGACACGGATCCCGTGGTCGCTCTCGATGTCCGGCATCCGGCGTACGTGATCTATACCTCGGGTTCGACCGGGCGCCCCAAGGGTGTCGTGGTTGCCCACGGCGGCGTGGCCAGTCTGGTGGCCGCCCAGATCGAGCGGTTCGCGATCGAACCCGGCAGTCGGGTGCTGCAGTTCGCCTCGCCGAGCTTCGACGCCTCGGTGTCGGAGATCTTCACCGCCCTGCTGTGCGGTGCGGCCCTGGTGCTGCC
>NZ_JBHWIJ010000092.1:0-9857 GCF_042732255.1 Kitasatospora sp. NPDC059803
CCCGTCCGGCCCGCGCCCGGTCGGCACCGGCCTCGCCGAACTCGCGCCGCCGCGCCCGCTGGGCGGTTCGCCGACGCCCGCCGCCGGACCGCAGCCGCCCGTCCCGGCCGAGACCAGGACCGCCCCGCGCCCGATGGCCGAACTGCCCGCCGCCGCCGGCGACCGGACCGACGAACAGCCGCCGACCATGGCCAGCCCGAACGGCTCGAACGGCTCGAACGGGGAGGGCGGCAGCGCCCGTCGGCTGCTGGTCTGGCCCGAGCCCGATCCGGCCACCCGGCAGGCGCTCCAGGAACGCGGCTACCGCCCGGTGATCGTCCGCTCCCGCGAGGAGGTGGACGCCCAGGTCGCCGGCTTCCCCGCGGCGCTCTTCGTCGACCCGCTGACCAGCCCGATCACCCGCACCGCGCTGCAGTCGCTGCGCACCGCCGCGCTCAACAGCCGCGTCCCCGTGCTGGTCACCGCCGGTCTCGGCCAGGCCACCCGGGACGCCGCGTACGGCGCCGACCCGGCCGTGCTGCTGCGCGCCCTCGCGCCGCGCGACGGCGAGCACCACGCCCCGCGCGTCCTGCTGGTCGAGGGCGACCCGGACATCGCCGCCGCCATGATCAGCAGCCTGGAGCGGCGCGGCATGCACGTCGAGCACGCGGTGGACGAGAACGACGCCGTCGCCCGGGCCAGCAGCGTGCAGCCCAACCTGGTGGTGATGGACCTGCTCCAGATCCGCCGCCGCCGGGTCGGCCTGCTGGACTGGCTGCGCGCCAACGACCGGCTGCACCGCACCCCGCTGGTGGTCTACACCTCGGTGGACCTCGACCCGCGCGAACTGCCCCGGCTGCGCACCGGCGAGACGGTGCTGTTCCTCGCCGAGCGCTCGACCAGCGCCGACGTCCAGTCCCGGATCGTCGACCTGCTCGGGCGGATCGGCGCGATGGGCGAGGCGGGCGTCGCCGCGGCGGGCTGACCGCTCCCTGACGCCGAAGGTCCGGCGAGATCCACCAGGCACGCGCCGAGGGCCGGCCACCCCGCTGGAACGGGGGTGGCCGGCCCTCGGCGGTCGGGCGGGCGGCTACTCCTTGCCGAGCACCGTCACGTCCAGTTCGTCCGCCGCGTAGCTGGCGCGGATCACCTTCTTGTCGAACTTGCCGACCGAGGTCTTCGGCACCGACTCGACGATCGACCAGCGCTCCGGCAGCTGCCAGGAGGCGATCCGCCCGGCCAGGAAGGCCCGCAGCTCGCTCAGCCCGGCCGTGGCACCCGGGCGCAGCACGACCGTGGCCAGCGGGCGCTCGCCCCACTTCTCGTCCGGGACGGCGACCACGGCGGCCTCGGCCACCTCGGGGTGGGCCATCAACTGGTTCTCCAGTTCGACCGAGGAGATCCACTCGCCGCCGGACTTGATCACGTCCTTGGCCCGGTCGGTGAGGGTCAGGTAGCCGTCGGCGGTGATGGTGCCGACGTCGCCGGTGCGCAGCCAGCCGTCCTCGGAGAACTTGTCGTCCGGCCGGACCGGGTCCTGCCCGGCACCGCCGTAGTAGGCCCCGGCGATCCACGGGCCGCGCACCTCCAGCTCGCCCGCCGCGACGCCGTCGTGCGGCATCCGCTCACCGGACGGGCCGACCAGCCGGGCCTCGACGGAGGCCGGGAAGATGCCCTGGGTGACGCGGTAGGGCCACTCCTCCTCCGGGGTGAGGCCGCCGGGCGGCTGGGCGAAGGAGCCGAGCGGCGAGGTCTCGGTCATGCCCCAGGCGTGCAGCACGCGGATTCCGTGGCGCTCCTCGAAGCCCTTCATCAGCGAGGGCGGGCAGGCGCTGCCGCCGATGACCACCATGCGCAGGCTGGAGGTGTCGTAGTCGCCCGCGTCGAGCTCGTCCAGCAGGCCGCTCCAGATGGTCGGGACGGCGGCGCCGACGGTGGGCCGGACGGCGGCGATCATCTCGGCCATCGGCTTGGGCTGGAGGAAACGATCCGGCATGAGCAGGTTGGCGCCGGACATGAAGGCGGCGTGCGGGATGCCCCAGGCGTTCACGTGGAACATCGGGACCACCGGCAGCGCGGTGTCGCGCGGGGTGAAGGCGAAGTTGTCGCCGGTGTTGACCTGGAGGCAGTGCAGGTACACCGAGCGGTGGCTGTAGAGCACGCCCTTCGGGTCCCCGGTGGTGCCGGAGGTGTAGCAGAGCACGGCGGCCTCGCGCTCGTCGAGGTCGCTGCGCCACGGGTAGGCGGTGGGCCGGCCGGCGATCAGCTCCTCGTAGTCGTGCACGGTGCCCGGGAAGCCGGCCAGCAGCGAGCGGTCGGCGGGGCCGTTCACCACGATGTGCCGGAGCGTCGGGGCGAGGTCCGGCAGGACGGCGGCGAGCAGCGGGAGCACGCTGCCGTCCACGATCACCGTGTGGTCGGCGGCGTGGTTGACGATGAACGACAGCTGGTGGGCGGGCAGCCGCAGGTTGAGCGTGTGCAGCACGGACCCCATCGCGGGGACGGCGAGGTACGCCTCCAGGTGGACCGAGTTGTTCCACATCAGGGTCGCGACCCGGTCGTCCCCGGTCACCCCCAGTTCGTCGCGGAGCGCGTGGGCGAGCTGCGCGGCCCGCGCCCCCACCTCGGCGTACGTCCGCACGACCGGCCCGGTGCCGTCCCAGGTGGTGACGGTGGACCGGCCGTGGATGGTGGACCCGTGCTCCAGAATCCGGGCGACGGTGAGCGGGACGTCCTGCATCGTGCTGAACACGGGTCCTCCTTGACCTGGCGGCACTGGCGGCTGCGCCTGCGGCACCTACCGGGCGGTAATGCGCGCGGACGTGCCCGATTGTGCCGCCCCGCCCCACCCGCTGTCAGTATCCCGGCCCCGTTGCCCGGATCACGGATCGGCGACGCGTCAGCCGGCGGTCGGGCCGTCGACGTGGTTGCGGTCGATCGTGAGGGCGGCGCCGCCGTAGGTCTCCTCGACGTTGCCGCGGTACTGGTGGACGCGCTGGTGGTCGCCCCAGAGGCCGGAGCCGAGGGCGCCGGAATCGGCGGTGTCGGCCCGGTCGTCCCAGCGGGCGTACCAGAGGGCGTCGGGCAGCGGGAAGCTGCCGGCCCGGGCTGCGGCGGCCAGGTCGGCGATGCCGGAGTCGAGGCTGGAGTAGAAGCCGGAGCGGTAGCCGGCGGCGTGCAGGGCCTGGGTCCAGCCGACGGCGAAGTCGACCACGGCCTGGCCGCAGGCGGGGTCGTGCATCGGGTAGGCCTCGATGTCGAGGTAGACCGGGCCGCCCTTGCCGAATCCGAGCGAGCCCATCGCGTGGACGGCTTCGGTGGCCTCGTCCCGGCCCTGCTCGACCGCGTGGGCGGGGTCGATCCGGCGCGGCTTGCGGGCGAGTTCGCTGCACGGCGCCTGGAGCCCGACGTGGGCCGGCAGGAAGCGCCAGCCCAGTGCGCGGGCCTGGCGCACCCACTCGGCGGTGAGCCGGGGCTGGCCGCAGCCGCGCTGGGCGCCGCTGACGTAGATGCCGAGCGCGCCGTACGGGGAGACCCCGTGCCAGGCCCGCAGGGTGTCGAGGGGCGGCGCGGTGCAGGCGTCGAAGGCGGGGCCGGTGAAGTCGTCGTGGATCCTGGGCGGGCCGAACCGGTCGGGCAGGGTGAGGGCCCGGATGCGGGGGAGGGCGGCGGCCCCGGCGCTCACGCCCGTCCCGTCGGTGGCCAGCAGGAGCACGAGGGAGGCGGCGAGCAGGGCCGCGGGGCGGAGATAGCGCACCCGCCCTTGCTACTGACGGACCATCGGACGAATGCGGCAACCACGCCGGGCGCACCGGGCGAGCCCACCCTTTCGGCCGCACCCGTCCACATCCGTCCCGATAGTTGTAACGAGCTTGCCCGTTCATCACTCCTTACGGCAAACTCGCCCATATGCCCAGCTCCCATCCCAGCGAAACCACCGCCCCGATGCCGGCTGCCGCCGTCGCCGAGGCGCTTGCCATGCCGCCCGCCCCCCAGGGCGAGCCCGCCGGCGAGCGGGGCAGCTGGCGACGAGGCGGGACACCCGGCTCCACGGCACCGCCCGACGCGCCCCCCGGCCGGCCCACCGGCCGACTCCCGAAGGTCCTGCGGCGCCCGGAGAGGATCCCGGCGCCGCTTCTCTGTCTGACCGCGATGTTCCTGGTGCAGACCGGGATCGCCCTGTCCAAGCCGCTGTTCGGCCCGCTCGGGGTCAGCGGCACCACCTTCCTGCGGCTGGGCTTCGCGGCGGTCATCCTGCTCGCCGTCACCCGGCCCCGGCTGCGCGACAAGCGCCCGCGCGACCTCGCCGCGGCGGCCCTGCTGGGCGTGGCCTCGGCCGGGATGACCTTCCTGTTCGCCGGGGCGATCGACCGGCTGCCGATGGGCACCGCCGCGACCATCGAGTTCCTCGGCCCGCTCGCGGTCGCCCTGGTCTTCGCCCGGCGCGCCAGCCACCTGCTCTGGGCGCTGCTCGCCGCCGGCGGCGTCGTCCTGCTGACCCTGCTCGGCGAGGGCGGCGACGGGGGCGGGCTCGACCCGGTCGGCCTGCTCTACGCCTTCGGGGCCGCCGCCTGCTACGCCGCGTACATCCTGTTCACCGACAAGGTCGGCGCCGCCTTCCAGGGCTTCCAGGGCCTGGCGGTGTCGATGACGGTCGGCGCGCTCGCCCTGGCGCCGTTCGGGCTCGGCCAGGCCTGGGACGGGCTGACCGCGCCCGGCGCCTCGCCGCTGGGACTGCTGGCCGCGGTGGCCGGGGTGTCGCTGCTGCTGCCGGTGATCCCGTACGCGCTGGAGATGACCGCGCTGCGGCGGATGCCGCAGCGGGTGTTCAGCGTGCTGGTCAGCCTGGAGCCGGCGGTCAGCGCGCTGGTCGGCCTGGTGGTGCTCGGCCAGCTGCTGGGCGTGCCGCAGCTGGCCGGGATCGGCTGTGTGGTGGCGGCCAGCGTGGGAGCCACGCTGACCGGGCGGCGGTAGGACCGCACGACGGCGGGGCCCGGCCAGGCCGGGCCCTTGGGCCGTCAGACCGTTACGGCCACAGCAGGGTGCGCGACCACTCCGGGGTCCGGACCGGGCCGGTGCGGGTGTAGCGCAGCCGGACGTGCCGGCGCTGCGCGTCGCCCTGCCAGTACTCCACCTCGTGCGCCCACAGGGTGTAGACCGCGTGCCCGGCCGCGACCGCGTCCGGAGTGGCCTCCAGCCGGCGGCGGGCGACGGCGACGGCCTCGTCGTACTCGGCGAGCGAGGCCATCGGCTCGCTCTGCCGCCCGACCAGCGCGCCGACCCGGGCATCCGGGGAGCGGGTGGCGAACTCGGCGGCGGCGACCAGGTCGGCGGCCCGCTCGACGGTGCCGCGAACCCGCACCTGGCGGCCCAGCTGGGGCCAGTAGACGGTCAGCGCGGCGGCCGGGTGGTCGGCCAGCTGGCGGCCCTTGGGGCTGTCGGCGGCGGCGGAGAAGACCCAGCCGGTGCCGGACGCGTCGACGTCGCGCAGCACCAGCACCCGGGCGTCCGGCAGGCCGTCCGCGTCGACCGTGGAGAGGGTGACCACCTGCGGGTCCGGCACGCCGGCGGCCAGCGCGGTGGCGAGCCAGTCCACGAACAGCGGGCCGGGCTCGGCGGGCGCGGCCTCGGCGTCGAAGGTCGGCAGCGGGCGGGCCATCGGCGGGCGGCCGAGCAGCAGCTCGGGCACGGACTTCGGCTCGGGCCGGTGCTCGGCCGGCTCCCGGCGGGCGTCCGGCCCGGGTCGCGGATCCGGCTCCGGTGCAGGCCAGGCCTCGCCCGGGCCGGTCAGGCCCTCCTCCTCCGCCGCCATCGCGCGCCCTCTCTTCCGGTTGCCGCGGTCGCCGCCCCGGCCGGGCCGTGGTTCCCGGGCCCGGGCACGTGGTGCGCTGTCGGAGCGCAACCGTACCGCCGAGCACCGACGGCTCCGGGCGCGGGCCCTCGCTGGACGCGTTCGGGGCGTCCGGGCGGGCCTCGGCGGGCGGTCCCGAGCGGTGTCGGCGGTGTCGGGCAGCCGGCGATGTCGGCGGTGCCGGACAGCTGGCGGTGCCGGGCAGCCGGCGACGAGCGGGCCCGTGCGGTTCGCGCCCGGCTCCGGACGCACTCGTGGGGGGGGGGGGGGTGGGGCCCGGCCCCCCCGGGCGGGGGGAGCGCGCCCGCTCTGGGGGGGGGGGGGGGGGGGGGGGGGGCGGGGGGGGGGCGGGGGGCGGGCGCCCGCGGCCGCGGCGGCTGGGGGCGCGGGCGCGGGGGCCGCCCCCCCCCCCGAGGCCGGCTTCACGGCGACCCTTTCCGCTGGCCGGTCATGCGCTGTTCTGATCCGCGCCCGGGCGGGAATTCCGCCCGGAGACTGGTTCGAGCCCCTCCGCGAGCGCTCAGCTCACCCGCGGCCGCCCACCTCCGGCGCCCCCGCCGTCGGTGGTGCCCGATCGGATCAGTGGAAGATCGGGGCGAACACGACGTTGATGTTCTTGTTGGACTGCCCGGCCAGGATGGTGCCCGTGTTGTCCTTCACCGCGAGGGTGTTGTTCTGGTTCGAGGCGCCGGCGCCGGTGGCGGTCTGCTGGGTGGAGATGTAGTTGCCGTCGACCCCGCCGAAGACGTTGCCCGTGCCGACGTTGGACACCACGCCGGCGTTGGAACCGGCGGCGGCGCCCGCACCGTTGTCGGCGGCCGCAGCGCCGGCCCCGGCCAGCAGCAGGCCGGCCGCGAGCGGGGCGGCGAGCAGGAATCCGGCCACCCGGCGGGTGTGGATGCGAGCCATGAGAGCCTCCAAGAAGCTGTAAATCGTGCAATTGTCGAGCAAGGGGTGCGGGAGTTCGCCGGCCAGACGAACACCTGCTGGCTGCGACGCCGAGAGACAGACTTCCGCAACAAATCGACAAAGCACTAGTCGGCGGGGCAGTTTTCGCCCGTTAGCGTGATATCCACCCGGGCTGCGCATAACGGACCGAAAATCGGACAGTGCGCCGACACACCTCTCTGAGCTGGCACTTTGCCCGAACGGCGACCTCTCGGAGGACCCTCCAGGTAGGGCGCTTCGCCATCACGCGAACCACCAGGCGCACCACCCCGGCGCAGGAAAATCAGGAAACGCGCCCCCAAAAAGTTCGACTACCCTCCCATGTCGACTTTTCCGGCCATTCTCAGGCCATCGGAAAGTCGTACTGGAATAGGGGGAAATACCATCAGACCATCTTGCCCGGGTTCATGATTCCCAACGGATCGAAGACCGCCTTCAGCTGTCGCTGGAGGTCCAGCGCGACCGGCCCCAGCTCGCGTGCCAGCCAGTCCCGCTTGAGCAGCCCCACCCCGTGCTCCCCGGTGATCGTGCCGCCCAGCTCCAGCCCCAGCGCCATGATCTCGTCGAAGGAGCGCTGCGCCCGCGCAGCCTGCTCCTCGTCCGAGCCGTCGAAGATCACGATCGGGTGGGTGTTGCCGTCCCCGGCGTGGCTGACCACCCCGATGGTCAGCGCGTGCCGCTCGGCGATCGCCGCCACACCGTTCAGCATCTCGGCCAGCCGGGAGCACGGCACCGCCACGTCGTCGATCATCGTGGTGCCCAACCGGTCCAGCGCGGGCAGCGCCAGTCGCCGGGCCTCCAGCAGCAGCTGCGACTCCGCCTCGTCCTCGGCCGGCACCACCTCGGTCGCCCCGGCCTCCCGGCAGAGCTCCGCCACCCGCGCCAGCCCGGCTTCCCGGTCCGGCCCGTCGAAGGCCACCAGCAGCAGCGCCCGGGTCGTCTCCGGCAGCCCCATCCGCCCCAGGTCGTTGACCGCCCGCACGCTGACCGCGTCCATCAGCTCCATCAGCGACGGGGTCAGGCCGCGCGCCATCACCTCGCAGACGGCCGCGCCCGCCGCGTCCACGCTCGGGAACTCCGCCGCCAGCGCCAGCTGCGGCGCCGGCGCGGGCCGCAGCGCGAGCACCGCCCGGACCACCACGCCCAGCGTGCCCTCCGAGCCGACCAGCAGCCGGGTCAGGTCGTACCCGGCCACACCCTTGGCCGTCCGGCGCCCGGTGGACAGCAGCCGCCCGTCCGCCAGCACCACGTCCAGGCCGAGCACGTACTCGCTGGTGACGCCGTACTTCACGCAGCAGAGCCCGCCCGCGCCGGTGCCGATGTTGCCGCCGATCGTGCAGGACTCCCAGCTGGACGGGTCCGGCGGGTACGACAGGCCGAACTCACCGGCTGCTCGCGACAGTTCGGCGTTCACGACGCCGGGCTCGACCACCGCGATCCGGTTCACCGGGTCGAGCTCCAGGATCCGGTTCAACTTCACCATCGACAGCACGATGCAGCCGTCCACGGCGTTCGCCGCCCCCGACAGCCCGGTCCGCGCCCCCTGCGGCACCACCGGCACCCGCAGCGCGGTGGCGGTGCGCAGCACGTGCTGCACCTGCTCGACCGTCTCCGGGAACACCACCACGGCGGGCGCACCGGCCGCACAGAAGCCGGCCATGTCATGGCGGTAGGCGGCGGTCACGTCCGGATCCACCACCACCGCCCCGGCCGGAAGGCCCTGCGCCAGTCGGTCCGTCAGGTCACCCATCGCCGCCTCCACTCGCCGCCCGCCGCCTCCACCGCACTCTGCCCGCCCGCCGGAGGCCCGGCAAGTGGGCCCCGGCGGGATCTGCGGGGCGTGGACCTCGGCCGGGCAGGGCCTACCGGCGGACCACCGGCTCCTGGAACTCCGTGACCCACCGCGCCGGGTCGTCCGGGCACTCCAGGTAGAGCTCCCGGGCGTAGCCGGCCGAGCGGTAGCCGTTCGCGTCGATGAAGCGGGCCAGCTCCTGGAAGCTCCCCATCGCCTCGTCCATCGAGCCGCGGTGCACGACCGTCGCCGCCTCCTCGATCGGCGGCAGGTCGAGCACCGCGAAGCCGTACCGGCCCGGCTCCACCGCCGGCCCGACCGGGACGGCCACCCGGATCAGCACCGCGCCCTCGCCCTCCGGCACGTCCTCGTACCGGGCGACGGACGGGCCCGCCTCGGCGATCCCGGCCTCGGCCAGCCGCCGGCACAGCTCCGCGAACAGCGGGCCGATCACCGGTCCGATGTCCTCCGGCTCGTAACTCGCGGCCACCGCGGTCAGTTCGGCCACCCGGACGGACGGCACCCGCTTCAGCACGACGTCGTGTGCGGACATGGTCCCCTCGCTCTCGATCGTCCGGAGCCTCGCCTCCACCCTGGTCAGCCGCTGCTCGTCCGCGGCGATCGCCTCGGCGAGTTGGGCCCGGCGCAGCCGCAGCATCCCGCGCAGTTCGGCCGCGTCCACCTGCTCGTCCAGGACGGCCCGCACCTGCTGCAGCGTGAAGCCGAGCTCCTTGAGCGCGATCACCCGGTTGAGCCGGGCGAGTTGGGACGCCTCGTAGGACCGGTACCCGCTGGCCGGGTCCACCCTGGCGGGCCGCAGCAGCCCGATCGCGTCGTAGTGGCGCAGCATCCGCACCGACACCCGGCCGTGGCTGGCGAAGTCTCCGATGTTCAACATGGTGCCCCCACTCCACCCCCTGCCACCGTGTCAGGGTCAACCCCCGCCGGCCGCAAACGCGAAAGGCGGGTGCCGAGTGATCTCGGCACCCGCCCTGAGCAGGTGGTTCTCCAACCAGCGGAGAGCGTGGGATTCGAACCCACGGTACGGGGTCACCGCACGACAGTTTTCAAGATCATTGAGGCCGCTCTCCCGCAAAAGCGCTTCTACCTGCGGCGGAGCAGTCATCCGACCGCACGATCGTACTCAGCGTTCCACGCATGTTCCACGAGGCCCCGGGGGGGGCGCGAAGGCGACAACCCCCCCACGCGGGTGGTTAGGGGCCCCCCCCCCCCCCCCCCCCGCGGGAGAACGCACACCCCACACACCGCGGGCGGGCAGAACAGGGG
>NZ_JBHWIJ010000092.1:9867-24298 GCF_042732255.1 Kitasatospora sp. NPDC059803
ATACGATACATTTGTTAATCAGCTGACCACGATTGTACCCCGAGGCCCGGGGGGGGCAGTTTCGGATACCCCCCGGGGCCTTTTTGCGTTCGGGCCAAGGCCCGACACCCCGAGGTTGTGACACTCCGCATCCACAGGGGCCTGTGGATCAAGCTGTGGACAGAGATCCCCGCGCTGTGGATTAACCAGGTCACACCCTGTGGACACCACATCTAGTGGCAATGGCCTCACCTGTGCACAACATCTTGCACTCGAAGGTGTTTGCGAGTGTCACCCCACCCTGCTCTACTTATGACTGCTCAAAGTGAGCAGGCCCCACCACTCGGGGTCGACACTGAGTCGTGCCCTCCGAGCCGTGGGGCCTAGTGCGTTGGTCGCGCCCTAGGACCGTACCTCCCTCGTGGTCATCCACCAAGGGATCAAAGGTGTCGGTTGGGCCACGCCTCTGGAAATGGAGCAAACGTGGCAGGAAAGCCGAAGTCGGGCGACGTTACCCAGCGCCCCGACGGCCGGTGGCAGTTCGGACGGCCCGAGAACAGCAGGGCCAGTGCCGTCACCGACACCCAAGCTGCTGCTGTCACCCGAGGCAGGGAGATCCTCGGGCGGGATGGCGGCGGCGAGCTGCGGATCCACGGCACGAACGGCGTGATCCGAGACCAGCGGACCATCTCTCCCGGGAACGACCCGTACCCGCCGAAGGGCTGATCCATCACCGTGGACGTCCTTACGCACGGCCCTCAGGACTGCCTCTGGACTGTGCAGCCCCTATCGGGGTCGATCAACATTGACGTCCGATAACGGCAACCAGGCTGGTCAGCGAGATAGGAATCACCCGTCCGCTGACCAGCCTGACTCTTGATCAGGACAGTGCGTCCGCGATGCGCTGCATCGAGTCCACGACAACTACAGCCCCGGCGGAGGCCAGCTTGGCGTCCTTCCCGGGCTTGTTCGCGTAGCCGATCGTCGGTACGCCCGCGGCATCGCCGGCTTCCACGTCCCGGGCCGCATCGCCGATGAACACGCACTCCGCTGGCTTGGCGCCCACGGCTCCCATGGCGTCCACGAGGAGACGCGGGTTCGGCTTCATGGACGACGGGTCCCCAGGGACGCGCCCGAAGACTCCAGCCACGTAGCCGCTCAGCCCGTGGTCTGTCAGGTACGCCTCGATCGCCGCGCCAGCGTTGTTGCTCACCACCGACACGGATCGGCCGGAGCGCGCGCAGGCCAGCAAAACCGATTCCCCACCAGGGTTCGGGTTGCCGATCCGGACGGCCTCTGTCTCCAGCGCGGCCAGCGCCGCATCGGTGCTGGCCGCGAGATCCGGCCTGGCGTCGGCGACGAGACGCAGCAACGCGAGCGGATCACTCTCGGCCTCGCCCGCAGCCGGGGCCTGCTCGCCGACGGCGAGCAGGCTCTCACGGAGACGTCGTGCCACCTCGGGGGCAGGCAAACCGGCGAATACCGAGCACACCGGGCCGTCGAAGTCGAGCAGTACGTGCTTCACCGGGCGGAGCACGTCCGCGAGCTGCTGCCGCGCGGCGCTCATGGCTGGCGCTCGTAGGCGATGGTGGACCACACGCTGTCGAACCACAGTTGGGCCTGCTGGACGTACTGCGACCCGAGCGAGGCATCGTCCGGCCCGGCAGCATGGTGGAACAGCGTGGTGTCCTTGCCGGTCACGTCGTAGAAGGTGTGGGCGGTGTCGTCCACCTTGATGGTGCGCTCGCGCAGCGGGTAGAAGCCGAAGAAGGCTTCCGAGCGGTTCAAGATGTAGAGCTTGAACAGGCTCGACGCCCGATGCACCTTGACCTCGACGCTCGCCGACTGCACCAGTCCCAGCTCAGCCAGCACCTCCACCGAGTGGGCGATGCCGCCGGCGTTCGTCAGTGCGATGTTCCGTGCACGCTCGCGGAGCGCGACCTCGTCCTTGAGCCCGTCGACCAACACGGGGACGGCCATCGGCTCCGAGGTGTCCGGCAGCAACAGCCGCACCGCGATGGATTCGGGGGTCAGCCGGCCGGAGCGGACTTTGTCCAACGGCTCCTGAAGCGCGTTGTGCAGCGTCTCACTGGAGAAGCCAGCGAAGTCGAGCGTGACCTGCTTCTGCTCGAAGGCCGCTTCGAGGTGCGGCCGGAGGCCGACCGGCCGGGCTGTGCGCTCCCGGACGAACGAGCCACTTCCCTGGCGAGTCACGATCAGCCCCTCGGCCCGGAGCAGGTCGAGCGCCTTGTCGACAGTGCCGCGCGCCACGCCGAAGTGCTTGGCCAGCTCAGGGCCGGACGGAAGTTTGTCACCGGTCTCGAAGCCGGGCTGCTTCGTCAGGATCGAGGCCCGCAGACGGCTGCTGACCTGCTGATACGGGGGGCGGGAGTCATCCGGGTCTAGGGCCATACGCCAATGCTAGGGCAGGTGCCCAACAGACGCGAGAAACCCAACCCTCTTGACCTGCCTAAGCAGGTTCTCTATGTTGTGAGTGTCGCACCGAGTGAGACAGGGGTGACACAGAGGGGCCTTCTTTGGGCTGCTCTGACCTGCACAAACGCAGCATCGACAACTCAAGAGAGTGATCCACCACCGCAGTCCTTCCGTGACCACGCCGGGCGGGGTGAGTGGAGACCAGTCGGCAGAGAAGGGGCGCACGCCCTGACACCTCGGCCCGCCCTTAAGACGGCGGGCCGTGTATGGGACACGCAGCCGACTGAGAGGAGCTACCGGCCTCTCTAAAGAACGACGCGGCCGACATTCGCCGGCGACAACCTCCGGGAGGGATCTCCCCGGAGCGAGCCTGGACCGCGTCCACACGAGACCAACCCCCTGCTTCACCAGTGACCACGGCCCTCGACACCCCCTCGCACCCATGACTGCGCGGGCTGGTGCCGGGGGTCGTGGCTACTCGTGTCGTTCGAGTGGCCCGGGCCCACGTGAGGCGGGCCGCCGCGCTCCGGCCAAGGAACGCGCGGCGGCCCCCGGGCCCGCCCCCCATGGAGAAGAGGTAGACCCGTGAAGGACATGGTTGCAGGCCAGACGGCCGCGACGAAGGACGAGTTCTCGGAGCTGGCGCTCGGCCTCGTCGGCGACTCGGAGTTCACCCGGCTGTTCACCGGGGTGCCCGGTGAGACCGTGGTCGAGCGCGAGGCCCGGATGGACGCCGCGGACGACGTCCTGGCGGACCTGCGCCGGGAGGACCCGGTGCTGGCCGCGTACGCCGAGCGCCTGCTGAGCATGGCGCCGGTGCCGCTGCGACGCCCGGCCGTCATCCGCCGCACCGCCAGCGTCGAGCGGGTGGCGGCGTGAGGGCGGGCACCGCGCTCACGGTGCTCACGACTACCGCCAGCGCGCTCACGGGCCGCTCACCGCGCGTCGGGTGGTGGTCGCTGTGAAGACGCCGATCAGTCAGGACCAGATCAGCTCGGCCGAGAAGGCCCTGGCCGTGGGGACGTGGACGATCACGCTCGGCGCGGTCCTCTACAGCATGCTCACGGTGACCCCGCTCATGTCCCGGCACACCCCGAAGGACTGGCAGTGGACGGCCCCGATCCTGCCGCTGGTCGTGGACGCGGCGGTGGTGATCGTGGTCCGCATGGACAGCACGCTCGCCCGCCTCGGCGGAGACGGCGGCCGGTGGCCGGTCGTGCTGCGCTGGATGACCGGCGTCATGACCGTGCTGCTCAACGTGGGTCTCTCGGCCCTGAATCGCGATGCGGTCGGGGTGGCGGTCCACTCGGTGGCGCCGCTGCTGCTGATCGTCACGGCGGAGGCCTCGCTCGCCTACCGGCGCACGATCGCCGCCGCGCTGATGGTCCGTGAGGCCCGTGAGCGCGATGAGCGGGCCGAGCGTGACCGCATCGCCGAGGAGGAGCGCCGCCAGGCCCGCGAGGACCGGGTGGCGGAGTACGAGCGGGCCGGCCAGCGCGAGCGTGAGCGCCGTGAGCACGAGCGTGAGATGGTCCGCGAGCAGCGTGAGCACGAGGACCGCATGGCCCGCGAGGAGCGCGAGGGGAAGGCCCGCCAGGACGCATCCGAGCGCGAGGAACGGCAGCGCCGGGAGGATTCCGAGCGGCGTGATCGTGAGCGCCGTGAGCGCGAGGCGAGCGAGCGTGAGCGCCGTGAGCGTGACCGTGAGCGGCGCGCCAAGCAGGAGGTCGAGCAGCTTCGGCAGGAGCTCCTCTCCGCGCCCGCCGCGACCGAGCAGGTGCCCAAGGAGCAGGCCCTGCTGACCGCCCGGCGCTGCATGACGCTGGACATCCCGCAGCGCCGGGCGGTTGAGCTGACCGGCTGGTCGGCCGGGTGGATTGCCGCCCGCTACCAGGAACTGCGCGCCGCCGAGCGGCCGGTCCTACACGCCGTGCCCGCCACCGCCGAAGAGACCGCCACCCCCGTTGAGGAGCAGGCATCGTGACCACCACCGCCACTGTCACCAACACCGCCGCCGACCAGATCGGCGCGGCCGGCGCCCTGATGGCCATCCTCACCGCCCACACCGACCTGCCCGCGCCGACGATCCAGCTGCAGCAGTTCTTCGAGCCCGCCACCGACATCCCGGTCGGCACGTGGGGCGTGAAGCTGTCGCTGCACCGCAGCCTCACCGCGTTCGAGCAGTGGCGCGAGGCCCTGGACATGGACCCCACCAGCATCGACAGCGCCGAGTACAACGCCAGCCGCTGGCTGTCCGTCTACGGCACCCGCCACGGCGTCCCGGTCGAGCTGATCGGCTACTACGACCTGCCCAAGCCCGCCGCCGCCCGGGAGGAGCCCGCCATGGACACCTGCTACTTCTGCGACGAGAGCAAGCCGGACATCGAGGTTCGCACGGACCCGTTCACGCAGGACGTCTGCAACGAGGAGTGGATCGTCCCGATCTGCGCCGAGTGCTACCAGACCCGCTGCGACGACATCTGACCATCCCTCCTCCCCGCCTCACCCCCACCACCCGCACACGGAGGGCAGTGTCATGACCCTGACCACCATCGACGTCGTCTCGTTCGGCTACCTCCACGCCGACCCGCCCGAGGCGACCATCACTATCGACCTGCGCCGCCACTTCCGCGACCCGCACGTCGACCCGGCCCTGCGTCACCAGAGCGCCCACGACCTGCCCGTCCGCCAGGCCGTGATGGCCACCCCGGGCATCCACGAACTGATCAGCGCCACCGCGCTGCTGGCCGACGCGTTCGACGCCGGCCCCGCCATGGCGCCGCTGACCATCGCGGTCGGCTGCGCGGGCGGACGCCACCGCGCCGCCACCGTCGCCATGACCCTCGCCAAGCGCCTCGCCAAGACCGGCACCCCCGTCCGCCTCACCCACCGCGACCTCGACAAGCCCGTCATCAACCGCTGAAGGACCGTGATGCAGCTCTTCCGCCGTAGCCAGCAGCCGCAGTCCGGCCAGCAGCGCCGCGCCGCCGCCGTCCGTGAGGCGGACCGCGCGGGCCACGCCCAGATGGACGCCAAGATCAGGCGCCGCACCGCGATCGAGACCACCCCGCCCGCCCGCGCCTGGTGGCGCTCCTCCTGACCCCCGCCCCCGGTGGTGCACACCCCCGCCCCCCTCCCGCACACCCAGGTATGCGGGGGTGTGCACCACCCCTGAACAGGGAGAATCCCATGGGCTACATGCTGTGTACGGTCTTCCTCGCGGTGGACACCCTGATCATCATCGTCTGCCTCTGCGCGCTCATCCGGGGGGACCGATGACGATCCCTCCGCCGCCGTCCGAGCCCCCCACCGCCGGCATGCCCACCCCCGACCCCGTGGTCGGCGACGAGCCCCGGCGGGACGCTCCTGGCGATAGCCGCCCGCAGATTCCTGTTCACCCCGCCACAGCCGGAAAGGACGGACTCCTGCGATGCCTGACCTGACCAAGCCGAAGAGCGCCGGGGTGATCACCCCGACCCTGGTCATCCCGGCCGGTGAGCCCGTCCCGCCCCGGCCGCCGTACCCGCCGCTGACCGCGCAGGACCTCCAGGAGTCGGAGCGCCTCACCGAGCCCGCGCACAACCCCGAGCCGGACTGGTTCACGAAGCTCCGGGACAAGGCGCTGGCCCATGACATCACCACCCTGCCCGCCCGGCCGCAGGCCGAGCCGGTCGAGCCCTGGTACCGCCGCAGGCCCTCCCCGCCCGTCGAGGGCGGCCCGGACGGACTGGCGACTGTGATGCCCGAGGTGTCCGCGACGGTCACCGTGACAACGAAGGTCCCGCCGAGGCCGTCCAGTCCGCCTCCCCCGCCCGTTCCGTGCGCCGGGGCGGGCGGGGGCGGAGACTGCCAGCCCCCGAACGGCACCGGGGTCGACGCGAACCCGGAACGGCCCACCAACCCTGCGGGCGGTGGGAGTTGTGGCGCGTGCGCCTTCCAGTGCGGCGCCGTGTGCAACTACCCGGCCGACGGGCAGGCGCCCGTCGAGGCGGAGCCGGTGGAGCAAGAGGTCAAGGTCGAGGTCACGGTCGGGGAGCCGAAGGAGGCGAAGGAGCCGCAGAAGCGCAAGCGGCGTCTGCCGGACATCCTTCACGGCACCCCGTCCGGCACGGCCACCGGCTGGCACGGGCCCCGCGTGCGCTGGACCCTCAAGTGGCTCGCCCCCGGGATCGCGGGCTGGGGTCTGAACGGCCTGCACCACATCGAGCACGTCATCGTCTGGTTCCACGACCCCGGCACCCGCTTCTGGGCCGGCGCCGCCTTCGTCGCCGCCGGCGGCTGGGTCGCCTGGCGGACCCGCGGCTGGTGGCCGCCGCTGGCCTGGGTCCTGCGCATCCCCATGGCCACCGCGATCCTCGCCGCCGCCCTCACCCCCCTCTCCCACTGACCGGAGGAACCGATGTCCGCCACCCTGCCCGCCACGTTCCTCGCCGCCCCCGCCACCGACCTCGGCGGCTTCAGCCTGGGAGCCTTCACCGCCGGAGGACTGGCCGCCGTGGGGACCGCCGCCGCGATCTTCCTGCTGAAGAAGGGCGTCAACCCCAAGATCGACCGCCTCATCAAGTGGGAGCACATGGCCGCCGCCGGATTCATCGTGGCCAACCTCTACGCGGCGGCCGGATGGAACGCCCTCGCCGCCCTGATCCACGGCCTGACCGGCACCCCGGCCGCCGCCTGGGGCTCCGGCGCCCTCGCCCTGATCATCACCGCGTGGATCGGCCTGCGCACCCACAGCCGCTGGCGCGCCACCGCCCTGGGATTCACCGCCGCCGTCCTCTACAACACCGCCGGCGGCTGGTGGTCGGTCGGCTCCATGCTCATCGTCAAGGCCGTGACCTCCGTCCCCGGGATGGGCGGCTGACATGCCCACCAGCCTGGACAAGGACACCAGGACCGCGCCCGAAGAAGAGCCCACAGGAGAGGAGCCCGAGGACGCTGGCGAGGACAAGCCCGAAGAGGACGGCGCCGACGAAGAACCGCGCCGCCTCTCGGAGGCGTTCACCCGGGCACTGCCCTACGTGGCGGGCGCCCACGGCCTCAAGAGCCTGGTCACCGGGTCCTGGGTCATCATCACGAAGACCGGCACGTGGGTCGTCGAAGGGGACGCCGTCCGGGTCTTCCTACCCCGCCGCGCCGACAAGCGCGACGCCAAGAAGGCCGCCGACGCACAGGCCCGCAAGGCCAAGCAGGAGAAGAAGGCCGCGAAGAACCCCAAGACGCAGGAGCCGGAGCAGGAACGGGAGGCCCCCGCCGGCGGCGGGCACAGCGAACCGCCGCCCTGGCTCATCCGCCTCGGCGGGCTCGGCCTCGGGGGCTACCTCATCGCCTACACCGGCTGGTCCTCGCCCGCCTGGTCGGTACCCGCCGTCCTCATCCCCTGGTGCGCGCTCGCCTGGATGCACTCACCCGCCCCAGCACCGCCCGCCACCGAAGATCCCGCCGAGACCAAGGAAGCCGCGGGCGACGACGGCGTGTATGAGGAGGGCGAAGACGAGGAGGGCGTGGACGAGGACGAGCCGTACGACGAGCCGCAGGAGCACGAGACGGCGGACGGAACGGACGACGAGCAAGAGCCGGAACAGCCTGTGCGTCTCACTGCGGCACAGATCGCCGACCGGTTCCGCCTGTACGTCGAGCACACGGTCGCCGCGCGCTGGGAGGAGGGCGTCCGGGGCCTGCGTCAGGGCGTCCACATCGAGGACATGCTGACCGACCTCCGCCAGCGCGGGCTCATCGCCGACGAACGCTGGGACACCCAGTCCCTCGGCGCCTACCTCAGGGCCCTCGGAATCCCCCTGAGAGACCCCCTGTCACTTACCGTCAGCGGACGCAAGGTCAACCGGGTCGGGGTCCACCACGACGACCTCGCCCAACACCTCGGCCACACCCCCCACCCACCCCCACACCGGGTGCCGGATCCCACCCCCACGGCACCCTCCCCCGAGGCCGCCACGGCTGCCCCCGGACAGAGCCCCGCGAGGCCCGCCGACGGGCCCCTGCAGAAGGCCAGCTGAGGAACCCTCCGCACCTCTTCCGGAGGGCCCCTCCGGGGGTGACCCCTGGTCCTCCCCTCCCCCACTGCCCAGAGCCCCTTCCAGTCCCCTGCCGAACCGCCCTACCGACACCCTGACCTGCACTCCTACCGAGTGCCCTACCGCTCCCTACCGCTCCCCTACCGGAAACGGTAGGGCGCCATAGCGGGAAGAAACGGACACCTTTGCCCTACGCCTACCGCTGCGGATCATGCTCCGCCTCGTCCCCGCCCGGCCGTCACGAGGACGCCGTCGCCGCCCGCGACGAACACCGCCGCACCACCCACGGCGGCCTGATCCCCGACGGCGAATCGATCACCGAAGTCGACGACCCCGACCGCCGCGGACTCGACCCCAAAGCCGTCGCCGCGTTCCTCGGCCTCGGGGTGCTCGCCGCCCTCTACCGGTGGATCACCCACTGAACCACCACCCATCGCCATCACCCACCGTGACAGCCCTCGCCCCCGAAAGGCCACCCGCGGACGACGACTTCGACCTGTACGACTACGCCGACCACCCGACCCGCGAGGAGGAGAAAGCGTACGAGATCGCCCTCGACCTCGCCGACGAACAGCGCCGCACCGAGAAGGAGCAGGCCGCCGGACCGCAGCCCGGTCACACCGAGATGTGCGAGGGCTGCCACGGCACCGGCGGCGGCTACGAGGAGGAGGTCTGGGACGACTACTCCTGGGACGTCGTCACCGTCGCCCACGACGACTGCCCCGAGTGCGGCGGCTGCGGCTACTACGACTGCGACGGCACCTGCGAGGCCACTCAGGACCCCGACGAGGTCTGACCGGCCTGTGCCGACCGACCGTGCCGCCCGCCCCTCGCCCACGGGCGGGGTGCGGGCGGTGCGGGGGACGGACAGACCGATCCCGCGCGACCGCCCTCGGAGGGCCCATGCCCGAGATCACCTTCAAGCGCACCGACGACGAGACCTACGAGGTCACGTACGACGGCGCCAGCTACCTGCTGATCAAGCACCCCAGCGCCACCAGCGACAAGGGCCGCCCCGGCCGGATCGCCTGGCACCTGCACCCCTGGCCGACCGCCCCCGGCGTGTTGGAGCCCGCCATCGCCCACCTCGGCACCCGCCTCGACCACGCCCAGCACCTCACCCCGCTCGTCCTGGAGGGCTGGACCTGGTACCTCGGCACCCCGTCCACGCCCGGTGGGGAGGTCTGGCGCCACACCTGTGGCACCACCCGCCCCCTGAACGACCTGCTCGCCAGCACCCACCGCACCGAGGACTGACCGCTTCGGGCGCCGTGCCGGCGCCCGGCCAACCCACCCGGACGACACGAAGCCCCGCGGCAGCCGCCGAATCTTGGCAGAGAGACGGCTACTGCGGGGCCCATCCGATCCCCCTTCAGAGACCAGAGGACTCCAGCATGCCCGAGCCCGAGCTCGACCACCTCACGCTCGCCATCGTGGACGACGACTACGACTGGCGGCACGCCTCCAACGGCTCCTCGCGGTTCGGCGCCTACCTCGACCAGCACGCCCACCGGCTCGACGACAACGGATTCCCGGCCGCCGGGGCCGAGTTCGCCGCGCTCGCCTGGGCCATCGCCGTGGCCGCGATGTCCCCCGGCTACGTGCGCATCCGCCCCGACCTGCTGGCCGTCACCGCCAACCCCGCCGAGGACGACCCGGCCAACCTGGTCCTGCGCATCACCGTCCCCCTCCCCCACCGCGCACTCGCCCACCGCCCCGGGCCGGGCCCGTGGCGGGACTGGGAGACGGACTGCTACGACCGCGGCCCCTGGTCGCCCAAGGTCGACCCCTGCCCCGGCCTGATGAACACCCTCACCCTCACCGCCGACATCCTCCTGCCCGTCCCCGCCGAGGCCCTGATCACCCCGACCACTACCCGGCCCGGCACGGAACTGACCCGCACCGCGAAGCTCCTGGTCACCATGCTCGCCGAGCACATCAACGACCGCGGCGGCCCGGCCGTCGCCTCCCTGCTCGGAGCCACGTCGTGACCGGCCCGGTCATCGGGTCGCTGTGCAGCGGGTACGGCGGCCTGGACATGGCCGTCCAGGCCGTGCTCGGCGGCGAGTTGGCGTGGGTGGCCGACCCCGACCCCGGGGCGGCCGCGATCCTGGCCCACCACCACCCGCGCGTGCCGAACCTCGGCGACATCACCGCCGTCGACTGGTCGACCGTGACGCCGGTGGACGTGCTGACCGCCGGGTTCCCCTGCCAGTCCGTCAGCCTGGCCGGCCACCGGGCCGGGATCGTCCCCGGTGCCGCTTCCGGCCTGTGGGTGGAGGTCGCCCGCGCCGTCCGTGAACTCCGACCCTCCCTGGTGGTGATCGAGAATGTCCAAGGCCTCCTCTCGGCGAAAGCCGACCGCGGAGACGCTGGAGTGGGATCCGCAGCGCCGGATCTGGACCCGGCAACCGGACGGCCCCTCGCTCTTCGCGCTCTCGGCGCCGTTCTGGGAGACCTGGCCGGCCTCGGGTTCGATGCGGAATGGACGAGCCTGCGCGCGTCCGACGTCGGCGCCGCCCACCAGCGCAACCGCATCTTCCTCCTCGCCTGGCCTGCCCACCCCCAGGGCCCGCGACTGGAAGACCGGCGGCAAGGACGGCCTGCACGACTCGGTCCGGCTACTGAAGACCCCGACCGCGCAGCTCGCGGTGAACGGTGGCTCTCAGCACCCGGACAAGCGGAAGGCGGGCGGACACGGGCCGACGCTCGCGGACGAGGTGGAGCACCTGCTCCCGACCCCGCTCCGGGCGGACGGCGAGCGCACCGGAGCCCTGCTGCCGACCCCCAGGTCGACCGACGGGACGAAGGGCGGGCCGAACCCAGCGCGGGATCCGGGGAACCTGACGCTCCCCTCGGCGGCGGCACGGATTGGGGCCCGTACGGCCCGGCCGTCCGCCGGTGGGAAGCGGTCCTCGGCCGGCCCGCACCCCGGCCAACTGACGATCGGGGACGACTGAACCCGGTCATGGTCGAGTGGCTGATGGGCCTGCCCGCGGGGCACGTCACCGATGTCCCCGGCCTGTCCCGCACCGCCCAGCTCCGGGCGCTCGGCAACGGCGTCCTGCCCGACCAGGCGAGCGCCGCCATCCGCCTCCTCCTCGACCGCGCCACCGCCGGCGACGCCGGGGCCGGGCTGGGGGTGGCCGCGTGACCCGGACCCCACCCCTCGGCGACCAGCGCGGCCTGTGGCAGGCCGTCATGGCCGCCGCCGCGGGCCGCTGCCAGTGCCGCGGCACCTGCGGCAAGAAGCACGACAAGGACGGCGGACGCTGCCCCGCCCACCACGGCGCTTACGTCCGCCACGGCACCGGCCCCGTCCACCTGCTCGCCGCACCCGCCGACCCGGACGCCCTGCTCCTGCCCCCGCACAAGGCCGCCGCCCTGCCCAAGCGGGAGCTGGCCGCGTGGTGCCCGGCCTGCCACGACGCCACCCGCCGCGCCGCCGCCAGGACCCGCCAGGCCGCTGTTCCGGGCGGCCCGGCGGACGCACTGTTCGACCTCTGACCCGCCAGGAGGACCCCGTGCCCATCAAGCTCGTGACCTGCCACGTCGCCGTGTGCGACGTCTGCGGCACCGCCTACGGCTCCGACCGCGACGACGAATGCGTCGTGCACTGCACCACCCGCCAGGCCGCCGTCGAACTCGTCCACGACGACCCCGAATGGCTGGTCACCACCGACGGCCACGTGATCTGCCTGCTCGGCGACCCCGCCCACCAGGCCGCCCTCGACCAGATGCTGCCGGCCGCCCCGGCGGCCGTGTGCGACGGACAGCTCCCGCTCGACCTCTGACCTCCCCTCCATCGGGCGGTCCGCGCCCGATGGTCTTCGGGTCCGGGCCGCCCCGCTCCGACGAAAGGAGCCCGCGTGAGCACCGAGTACGCGGCCGTGATCCCGTTCCGGCCCGAGCCCGCCGAGGTCAAGGCCGCCGAGCAGGCCGTCATCGGCTCCGCCCTGCTCGACCCCGCCCAGATCCCGGCGCTGGCCGCCCAGCTGGGCAACCCCGGCGTCTTCCACCACCCCGCGCACGAGACGATCTGGCGCGCCATCACCCGCATGGCCGACGGTGAGCGGCCGGTCGACCCGCTGCTGCTGACCGGTGTCCTGCGCGCCCAGGGCGACCTGGGCCGAATCGGCGGGCCCGGCTACCTGCACACCTGCATCGAGGCGACCCCCACCGCCGCGAACGGCGACTACTACGCCGAGGTCGTGCGCGTGGCCGCCGAGCGCCGCCGCATCGGCACGAACACCAGCCGCCTCGCCCACATGGCCGGCGACGACCAGACCGACCTGGAGGCCGTCCGCACCGCCGCCCTCGCTGTGCTCGCTGACCTCGCCGCCGGTGACACCTGGCTCGACCCCGTCCCCCTCGGCTCCCACAGCGGCCTGCCCACCTTCCCCGTCGACGCGCTCCCCGCGTGGGTCGGCGCCTACGTCGAAGCGGTCGCCGAGTTCACCCAGACCCCGCCCGACATGGCCGCCACCATGACCCTCGCCGCCCTGTCCACTGCCGCCGGCGGCCGGGTTGGCGTCCAGATCCGCCCCGGCTGGTGCGAGCAGAGCAACCTCTACCTGGTCTGCGCGATGCCCCCCGCCAGCCGCAAGAGCGACGTGTTCGGCCTGGCCACCGGCCCCGTCTACAAGGTCGAAGCCGAGCTCCAGGCCGAAGCGCGCTCCCGGATCATCGAGGCCGAGACCGCCCGCGACGCAGCCCTCGCCGAGGTCGAGGCCCTGATGGCCAAGGCCCGCAAGAACCCCGACACCGACCGCACCCAGCTCATCGCGGAGATCTCCGCCGCCAAGATGCTCGCCGAGGAGATCACCGTCCCGCCGACCCCGCGCCTGACGCTGTCCGGGGACATCACCCCGGAGACCGTCACCCACCACCTCGGCGTGCACCGCTGCCTCGCGGCGCTCTCCCCCGAGGGCGATCTCTTCGACAGCATCGCCGGCCGCTACAGCAGCAAGCCCAACCTGGGCGTGTTCCTCCAGGCCCACAAGGGCGAGCGCCTCCAGACCGACCGCATCACCCGCGAGCAGCCCACCACCGACAGGCCCGCCCTGACGATCGGCGTCACCCCGCAGCCCGCCGTCCTCCAGGAACTCGGCGCCGCCCCCGGCGCCCGCGACCGCGGCCTGCTCGCCCGCTTCCTCTACTCCCTGCCGCCCTCCAACCTCGGCTACCGCAAGATCCGCACCATGCCCGTCCCCGACAAGGTCGCGGGCGCCTACGACCGCAACCTCACCCGCCTGCTCCGCGCCATGACCGACCTCGCCGACCCGGTCACCGTCGTCATGGACCAAGCCGCCGACCTCGCCATCGAGAAGCTGCAGGAGCGGGTCGAGGTGCAGCTCCGCCCCGACCAGCCGCTCGCCCACATCCGGGACTGGGCCGGCAAGTTGGTCGGCCACATCGCCCGCGTCGCCGTCCTGCTCCACCTCGCCGACCACATCGCCTCCGACCAGGACCAGGGCGCCTGGCGCGGCGACCTCGATGCCGCCACCGTCGAGCGGGCCGCCGAGATCGCGGACTACTACACCGCCCACACCCTCGCCGTCTTCGACCTCATCGCCGCCGACCCCGCCACCGAGGACGCCCACGCCCTCCTCCAGTGGCTCCAGCGGCCGAAGAAGGACGGCACCCACCGCACCCACATCAAGGCCCACGACGCCGTCGCGTCGTCCCGGCGGTTCAAGAAGGTCGCCGACGTCGAACCCGCCCTGAACCTGCTCGAACAGCACGGCTACCTCCGCACCGACCAGCCGCACCCGACCGGGCAGAGGGGGCGTCCACAGGCCGTCACCTACCGTGTCCACCCCGCTATTGAGGCACCCGTGGACGGAGCGGAAGCCCTGTAACCGTCAGGAATGTCAGGACAAACCCCTGACCAGCTAAAACGACCCCGGACGCGGGGGGGGGGGGGGTGGGTGGGGTGGGGTGTGGGGGGAGGAGTGTGGGGGAGAGAGAGCCTCGGCAACACC
>NZ_JBHWIJ010000092.1:24308-27684 GCF_042732255.1 Kitasatospora sp. NPDC059803
GTGGTGAGCGCGACCTACTCACCCCTCCACACACCCCAACACACCACCAACACCCACCCCCCCCCCCCCCCCCCGACAGGAACCAAACCCGCAGGTCAGCGATTTCCTCTGACATCCCTGACGCTTTCCGGGCCCAACCCCCGCCCATACCTCGGAGCCGTAACACACAGCAAGCATCCCTCTCGCCCCTGTCTCGCAGTCCACGTCGTGCGGCGCAACTCTCACAACCGCCAATGGAGGCGCCACCGTGGCTACCCAGGACCAGAAGCTGAAGCTCGCCGCCGTGCTCGAAGAGCTGGACATGTCCCGCTCCGCCTTCTACCGGATGGTCGCTCGGGGAGCGGCGCCGAAGCTCCTGAAGCTCCCCAACGGCCAGATCCGCGTCCGCCGGAGCGACCTCGACGCCTGGTGGGCCGCGCAGGAGCAGTCCACCGCCGCCTGACCGTCCGGCAACGTCATCGGGGGCCCCGGCTGACCCGGGGCCCCTTCGTTTGGAGAACACGTGCTCACGTTCGACGTGCAGATCTACAAGCTCCGCGACCTGAAGCGGGGACGGAAGCCTCACCAGCTCCGGTGGCGGGTCGGGAAGAGTCCGCACTCTCGCACCTTCGCCACGAAGACCCTCGCCGACGGCCGGCGAGCCCAGCTGCTGACCGCGATCAACAACGGCGAGCAGTTCGACACCGACACCGGCCTACCGGCCTCGGAGCTACGAGCGCTGACGCAGCAGCAGGCTCGGGTGTCGTGGTTCGAACACGCGAAGAAGTATGCCGAGGTCACATGGCCCAGATCGTCCGCAAAAGATCGAGCTGCGCGGGCGGATGGTTTGGCCACGATCACTCCGGCGCTCGTCACGGATCACCGTGGGGCTCCGCCGGCACCCGTGCTACGGAGGGCCCTCTCATGCTGGGCATTCAACTTCTCCGAGCACCGGGGCGAGATCCCGGCGAAGTTCGCGGAAGCGCTCGGCTGGCTCGCCCAAAAGTCGGTGCCCGTATCGCAGTTGGAGGACTCGGACACCCTCCGGGAGGCCCTGACGGCCATCACCTTGCAGCTGAACGGAAAGCGCGCGGCGGACAACACCATCAAGCGCAAGTACTCCACCCTCAGCGGCGCAATCGGGTATGCGATCGAGCGGAAGCTCCTCACGGCGAACCCGCTTAAGTCCGTGAAGTGGACGCCGCCGAAGACGGACGACGAGATCGACTTCCGATTCGTTCCGTCCCCGCGCCAGGCACGGGAGTTGATCGAAGCGGTCCGGACGTTCGGCCCACGCGGGCGCCACCTGGCCACGTACTACGGCTGCATCAACTGGGCTGCCACCCGCCCGGCCGAGGTCACCCACCTCCGCCTGGCCGACTGCACACTCCCCAAGACGGGATGGGGTCTCATCGTGGCGCCCGGCAGCTCGCCCCGGGTTGGCTCACGGTGGACCGACGACGGGCAGTCCCATGAGGAGCGCGGGCTGAAGCACCGCGCCCGCTCGGCCACCCGGGACATCCCGATCCCCCCGGTGTTCGTCCGGATGCTGCGCGAGCACGTGGACGAGTTCGGGCTGGGCCTCGACGGGCGTCTGTTCCAGGCCGCCGAGGGCGGGCTGCTCAGCACGAAGGAGACCTCGGAAGTCTGGAAGAAGGCCCGGGAGTTGGCGCTCACCCCCGAACAGGTGAAGACCCCCTTCGCTGAGGTCCCGTACGACCTGCGGGCCACCTGCGTGTCCGGGTGGTTGGCGGCCGGCGTTGACCCGGCTGAGGTCGCCCACCGCGCGGGGCACAGCATCACGGTGCTCTTCAAGTTCTACGCCAAGGTGCTCGACGGCCGGAAGGACCGGTCCAACAACCTGATCGAGCGGTTCCTGGACCAGGAGTACGGCGCCGAGTAGGTGCCGATCCGTTCCACGGATGTTCCACACGCACTGGACGACATCGGGACTCGGGTGGGACACCCCGGGACAGAATGGAGAAGGGCGGGTATCGGCTGCTGCCGATACCCGCCCTGAGCAGGTGGTTCTCCAACCAGCGGAGAGCGTGGGATTCGAACCCACGGTACGGGGTCACCGCACGACAGTTTTCAAGACTGTTCCCTTAGGCCGCTCGGGCAGCTCTCCAGGCGGAGGTCAGCCTAACGGGTCCGGCGGGGTTCGGTGCACACCGTTTCGTGCGGGTGGGGGTCAGCTGTCGCCGTCCCGCTGGCCGAGGGTGACCTTGGTGTTGAACTGCTGGCCGTTGCGGGTGTACTCGACGTCGACGGTCTCGCCGGGCTTGTGCGTCCAGATCCGGCTGACCAGGGCGGGGCCGTTGTCGATCGGGACTCCGCCGAGCTTGGTGATGACGTCGCCCGGCTTGAGACCGGCCTTGTCGGCGGCGCCGCCGGGGGTGACGGCCGGCTGGCCCTGGATGTCGCGGGTCTGGATCTGCGCGCCATCACCCTTGTAGTCGTCGTTGCGCAGCACGTCGAGCTTGGCGTAGACCGGCTTGCCGGTCTTGATCAGGGTGTCGGCGACCCACTTGGCCTGGTTGATCGGGATGGCGAAGCCGAGGCCGATGCTGCCGGCCCGGCCGTTGGCGGAGGCGTTGGACTGGATCGCCGAGTTGATGCCGATCACCGAGCCGCTGGAGTCGAGCAGCGGGCCGCCGGAGTTGCCGGGGTTGATCGAGGCGTCGGTCTGCAGGGCGTTCATGTAGGAGGACTGGCCGCCGGTCTCGTCGCCGGAGGCGACCGGGCGGTCCTTGGCGCTGACGATGCCGCTGGTGACGGTGGACTCCAGGCCGTACGGCGCACCGATCGCGACGGTGGCGTCACCGACGTTGACCTTGTCGGAGTCGGCCAGCGGAAGCGGGGCCAGCTTGCTCTTCGGCGGGTTGTCGATCTTGATCACGGCGACGTCGTAGCCCTCGGCGTGGCCCAGCACGGACGCGTTGTAGGACGTGCCGTCGGCGAACTTGACGGTCAGTTTGCCGCCGTTGAGGGTCGGCGCGACCACGTGGTTGTTGGTGAGGATGTGGCCCTCGGTGTCGAAGACGAAGCCGGTGCCGGTGCCCGACTCGCCGTTGCCCTGCGCCTTGATGGTGACGACGCTGGGCAGCGCCTTCTGCGCGATGCCGGCGATCGAGCCGGGGGCGGGCTCGTTCTTCTGGGTGTTGCTGGCCTGGACGGTGGTGCTGCGGTGGTCGTCGGCGCTGTTGGTGCGGTCGTTGCGGTCCGCGACGGTCACGCCGAGCGCCCCGCCGGCCACGCCGGCGACCAGCGCGACGGCGGCGATCAGGGCGACCAGGCCGCCGCGCTTCTTGCGCGGGCCGCCGGGGCCGCCGGGGTAGTCGGCCGGGTAGCCGAGCGGTCCGGCCGGGCCGCCCGGGTAGCCCGCGCCGCCGCCGGC
>NZ_JBHWIJ010000093.1:0-27234 GCF_042732255.1 Kitasatospora sp. NPDC059803
ACCCCCCCCACACCGTGTGGGGTTGGGGCGCTCCCACATCGCCGCCCAGGGAACCGTTCCCCCCCGGGCCCCGCCCTGGAGAAGCCGGACGGCGCCGTCCGGTCACGGTCAGCCGATGGTGGCCGACCACCGGCCCCGGGACAGGTGGATCACGCCGTCCGGGGTGACGACGGCGCGACAGCCGTAGAGCGGCAGGCCGCCTTCCACTTCCCGCCAGTTCCGGATGGATTCGAGTTCCGACCACAGGCGGCGGGGGCCGCTCTGGTGGACGGTCGGCGGCTCGAACTTCGTGGCCTCTGCGCGCGCCCATGACCCGTCCGGATGGGCGAGACAGGCCGTACGACCCTCGGGCGTCTCCTCGAAGTCGACTTCGATGCCCGGGATGTTGATCGTGAGCATCGACCAGACTTCCCAGTTGTTGCGGATGTCGGTGACCGGGCAACGGAAGAGCTTGACGTTCTCCCCGTCGGCTTCGCGGGCGGTCTTGAACAGCTCGTCCAAGCCGGGCGGGTAGGCGGAGCCGTGGCGCGTGGTCATGAAGCCCGCCCAGTCGCGCTCGATCACGCCGGTCGCTCCGCCGTCCGGGGTCTTCCAGGCCGTCAGGATCAGCGCCGTGTCCGCGATGGTGGTGACGAGCCGTCCACCGCGCCGAAGCGCCTGGAGCCACGGGACCGGGACGGGGCGGGCCGACACGGTGGCCACGATCCGGTCGTAGTCGCCCGGGAGGGCGTCGGTGGCGTCCTGAGTGACGAAGTGAGGGCTCAGCCCCATGCCTGCGAGGCGGTCCCGCGCGGCGTCGACCAGGTACCCGTCGATGTCCACGCTCGTCACGCGATCCGAACCGAGCCGCGTGGCGGCAATGGCGGTCAGCCCGCCTGCGCCGGTGCCGATGTCCAGCAGGTCGTGCTCGGCGGCGATCCGGCCGTGCCGCAGCATCTTGACCACGAGCGGCGTGAGCGTGGCCGACGACGTTGGCAGCCCGGTCGGGCGGTCATCCGGCTTCGCGTGGTCCGCGTGCAACCCGCCCACGCTGGTGACCAGGGACTCGTTCCCGTAGGCCCGTTGGAGCCAGAAATCCGGGTTCGCTTCCCCTACCTGAAGCTGCCAAGTGCCGCCCTCGGCAGGCTCCCACCACCTGGGGACCAGTTCGTGCCGGGGAACGCCGGCCACCGGGTTCCGCCATCGGGAGTCCGGATCGGTCGCCCGATCGGCCAGATCGGCGGCCTGTCCTTCCCATGGGATGCGTGTCATGCCTCGGGATCCTTTCAATGAATTCGTGCGGAGCCCCGGCCGTTCACGGCCGGGAGGAATCGCGTCCAGCCCGCAACCCCCGGTGGCCGGTTCGGACTTCCTGGAACGGGAATGCAGGAAGGTCGAGGCATGGAGCCGTGACCACGATCGGCTTCAGGTGGAGTCGTCGCTCTCCAAGGTGGCTTCACTTGCCGTGATCCGCGCTGCTCGGAAGGAGCATGAATGACCGGCCCCACCCTTGACCTGGCCAGCGCCGAGTGGCGTAAGTCCACCTACAGCAACAATGGCGGGTCTTGCGTCGAGGTAGCTCCCGGCTTCCCGGGTGTACTGCCCGTCCGCGACTCCAAGGACCCCGAGGGCCCTGCCCTCGTCTTCCCCGCCGACGCCTGGTCATCGTTCGTCGCCGCCGTCCAGGCCGGCGAGTTCGGCAAGGTCTGACGCGCACCTTGTCCGAGCCCCACTGCCCACGATGGGCAGTGGGGCTCGCGCGTCAGAAGGAACTGCGGCGGGAGCAGCTCCGATCGAGGGGTGGCCGCTCCCCGCCGGAGCGGCGATTTCGGCGGGGAGCGGTGTGGCTCGGCGAGGGTCTGGCGCCAACGTGCCCTCGGAGCCGGCCGGCAGGGGAGGTAGGCCTGCCGGCGCCCGTCCGTGACTGTCCTTCACGGACGGGCGTTGAACCCCGCCGCCGCGCGGGATGAGTACTCGCGGCGCGGTGGCGGGAGCGTGTTGTCAGTCCGGCACGAACATGCCGCATCTGCACGGGCGTTGAACCGGCGGCTCGGTGGTCGGCTCGTCACCCGCCTCGACCGCGTTTCGTTGCGTCGTCCCCGCCACGGCGGTGAAGCCGCCGGCCGCCAACGAGCTGAGGTGCAGCCCGGCGAGCAGCATCTCCCCCGAGGTCACGCCGGCTCCGGAAACATCGGCCGACGCTGGGAGTTGCTCCCCGTGCCCGGCGCGATCTCCCTGGGGTCGCACCGTCGCAGCTGATCGGGCCTGATCGTCCACTCGCACCCCCCGCCGAGCGGCCTCAGGAAGGCCGCCCCGCAGAGGATCTCCATGAAGACCCCCTCCTTCGGCTGGCCGTCGTCGTCTCGGTGCTTCAGGTCCCGCACCACCTCGTTGCGGACGAAGTCGGGCAGCGCGGATTTCGGGTTTTCGGGCATGGGAGTCTCCGTAGCGCTTCGCTCTCGGCGTGTCACTTGATGTAGCCATGGTGGCGCGACAGCCTCTACGATCGGAAGGGCTTAACCCTTGACCGTTTCGTCGAGTTACAAGGCACGGTGAATCATGGAGTTCGAGGAGACTGATCAACCGTCATCTCCGGCCATCCGCTTCGGAAACGAGCTTCGCAGGTCACGGCGTGCGAGGAACCTCTCCCAGACCAAGCTCGCCAAGATCATGGGCTTCAGTCACGCCCTGGTGTCGTACGTCGAAGGAGCTAAGAAGCCCGTAACCATTAACTTCGCCACGGCAGCCGATCAAGCGCTCGATACAGGGGACAAGTTCCGGGAACTGTTCCGCCAGATCGAGCACGCCAGCCTGCTGGAGGGGTTCGAAGAGTTCGCCAGGGAGGAGGCCCGCTGCCGGAAGATACGGACGTTCGAGCTGAACGTGGTCCCGGGACTCTTCCAGACCGAGGAGTATGCAAGCGCCCTGGCGAACGCCGCAGTTCTCCGAGGCAGCATCACCAAGGAGCAGGCCGCACAACGAGTCGCCTTCCTCATGGATCGGCAGCAAATCATCCGAGCCGAACGCATCCCCGTGCTTCACGCGGTCATGGACGAGAGCTGCCTGCGCCGACCCGTCGGAGGCCCGGCCGTCATGCAGGCACAGCTTCGGCACCTTGAGAGCCTGGCCGAACTCCCGTTTCTCACACTCCAGGTAGCCCCGGTGACGCTTGGCGAGCACATCCCGTTCACGATGCCCATCGTTCTGTTGACCCTGCCGGATCGCTCCACCATCGGCTATGCGGAGTCACAGGCACGTGGCATCCTGGAACGGGACCGCAAGACGGTCGAGGCGTGGAGCCGTGACTACGATCAGCTCCAGGTGGAGTCACTTTCCAAGGTGGCTTCGCTTGCCAAGATCCGCGCTGTTCGGAAGGACTATGAATGACCGGCCCCATCCCCAACCTGGCCAGTGCCGAGTGGCGTAAGTCCGGCTACAGCAACAACGGGGGCAACTGCATCGAGGTGGCTCCTGGCTTCCCGGGTGTACTGCCCGTCCGTGACTCCAAGGACCCCGAGGGTCCTGCTCTCGTCTTCCCCGCCGACGCCTGGTCGTCGTTCGTCGCCGCTGTCCAGGCCGGCGAGTTCGGCGAGGTCTGACGCGCACGACTCTCGCGAGCCCCACTACCCACGACGGGTGGTGGGGCTCGCGCGTTCTGGGCGGTGACAGTGTTTCAACTGCGTTCACCGAATGCTCGTGCGCGGTCTTGTGCACCGTGCGGGCGGCGACGTTGGATGTACACCATCCGCTGACCGTCGCGTTCACGTCATACCCTCACGGAGCCCCAATGCCGCTGTCGTCCCTCCGCAAGGCCGCCGCCGCCTGCGCTGCCGCCGCCGTGCTCGGCGCGCTCGCCACCGCCCCCGCCACGGCTGCCACCGGCGCCACGACCGAGAGCGCCCCGGTCACCGCGCCCGCGCTGGACGTCCTCACGTACAACACGTTCCTGATGAGCACGACCCTCTACCCCAACTGGGGCCAGCAGTACCGGGCGCAGGCGATCGCCTCGGCGGACTTCTTCCAGGGCCACGACGTGGTCGTCCTGGAGGAGGCCTTCGACAACGCGGCCTCCGACGCCCTGACCGCCAAGGCCTCGGCCGCCTACCCGTACCACACCCCGGTCGTCGGCCGCTCCACCAGCGGCTGGGACGCGACCTCCGGCAGCTACAGCTCCGCCACCCCCGAGGACGGCGGCGTGACGCTGCTCAGCAAGTGGCCGATCCTGCGCAAGGAGCAGTACGTCTACAAGGACGCCTGCGGCTCGGACTACTTCTCGAACAAGGGCTTCGTCTACGCCGTGCTGAACGTGAACGGCCAGCGCACCCACGTGGTCGGCACCCACCTGCAGTCCACCGACTCGGGCTGCTCCAGCGGCCAGCCGGCCGCCATCCGGGCCAAGCAGCTCACGGCCATGCGCGGCTTCCTGGACGCCAAGCAGATCCCGGCGAACGAGCCGATCCTGCTCGCCGGCGACCTCAACATCGACTCGCACGGCTCCGAGTACCAGGCCCTGCTGGACAACGCCAACCTGGCGCCGGCCTCCGCCCGCACCGGCTGGCCGTACTCCTTCGACACCGCCGACAACTCCATCGCCGCCTACCGCTACCCGGGCGAGCCCAAGGAGGACCTGGACTACGTGCTCTACCGGGCCGACCACGCCCGACCGCAGCAGTACACCAACCAGGTCCTGCGCACGCACAGCGCGCCGTGGACGGTGAGCAGTTGGGGCAAGAGCTACACCTACACCGACCTCTCCGACCACTACCCGCTCGCCGCGCACTGACCGGAGAAGCGAACTGACCGGGGAAGCACACTGACAGGGGACCAACCCGCGGGGAACTAAGCAGCCCCGAAGGGCAGTTCCAGCTCCGCCCAGACCACCTTGCCGTCCCTGGTCAGCCGGCTGCCCCAGCGCTGGGCCAGCTCGCTGACCAGGAACATGCCGCGCCCGCCCTCGTCCTGCTCGGCGAAGGGGCGCAGCTGCGGGGTCGCCCCGCCGGCGTCGGAGACCTCCAGGGTGAGCACCCGGTCGCGGAACAGCCGCAGCCGCCGCGGGGCGTCGGCGTGCAGCAGGGCGTTGGTGACCAGTTCGCTGACCAGCAGTTCGGCGTAGTCGGAGAGGGCGGTCAGGCCCCAGGCGTCCAGGGTGGCGCGGGTGAAGCGGCGGGCCTTGCCGGGCAGCCGGCCGCCGCCGGTGAGCGGGAGGGTGGCGATCCGGTCGGCGGGCAGCGGCAGGACCCGCGCCATGATCATCGCGATGTCGTCCTCGGTGCCGTCGGTGACCAGTGCGCCGAGGACGGCGTCGCAGTTCTCCTCCAGGGTCCGGCCGGGCCCGGCGAGGGTGTCGGCCAGCAGGTCGATGCCGTCGTCGAGGTCCTGGCCGCGCCGCTCGACCAGGCCGTCGGTGTAGAGGGTGACCATGCCGCCCTCGGGCAGGGTGAACTCGATCGATTCGAAGGCCACCCCGCCGACGCCCAGCGGCACGCCGGGTGGCACCTCGACCCGGCGGGCGGTGCCGTCGGGGGCGACCCAGATCGGCGGCAGGTGGCCGGCCGAGGCGATCTGGACGGTGCGCTCCAGCGGGTCGTAGACGGCGCAGATGCACGTGGCGAACTGGCCCTCGCCGATGCCCGAGGCGGTCTCGTCCAGGCGGGTGAGGACCTGCTCGGGCGGCATGTCGAGGGTGGCGAGCGTCCGGGCGACGGTGCGCAGCTGGCCCATGGTGGCGGCGGCCCGGATGCCGTGGCCCATCACGTCGCCGACCACCAGGGCGACCCGGCCGCAGGACAGCGGCACGACGTCGAACCAGTCGCCGCCGACCTCACTGACCACGCTGCTGGGCAGGTAGCGGTAGGCGATCTCCAGGCCCAGGGTGCGGTGGATCTCCTGCGGCAGCAGGCTGCGCTGGAGGGTGAGCGCCGTCTCCCGCTCGCGCCGGTAGAGCCGGGCGTTGTCGATGGCCAGCGCGGTGCGGGCGACCAGTTCCTCGGCGAGCGCCACGTCGGCGTCGCTGAACGGCTCGGAGTTGCGCATCCGGATGAACTCGGAGCCGCCGAGCACCATGCCCCGGGCGGTGAGCGGCACCATCAGGTACGAGTGGATGCCCGCCGCGATGCCGGGCTCGACCCGGTCCTCGCTGGAGACCAGGCCGCGCAGCACCTCGGCGTCCACGTGGGCGCGCAGCAGGGGGCGGCCGCTGCGCAGGCACTGGGTGTAGCTGCGGTCGGGGGCGTACTCGGAGGTCTCGCCGACGGTGTCCACGGCGTGCGCGAGGCCCGACTCGTACGACTCGCCGACGGCGACGGCACGCAGGGTGACCGTCCGGTCGGAGGGGATGGGGGTGGGTTCGGCGCCGCGCAGCACCGGTTCCAGCAGGTCGACGGTGGCGAAGTCGGCGAACCGGGGGACGACGGCCTCGATCAGCTCCTCGGCGGTGCGCTGGAGGTCGAGGGTGGTGCCGATCCGGGCCGTCGCCTCGGCGATGGTGGCGAGCCGCTCCTGGGCGCGGGCGGCGCGGGCCTCGGCCTGGAAGCGCTCGGTGACGTCGATGATCGAGGAACAGACGCCGAAGACCCGGCCGGTGGAGTCCTCCAGCCGGAAGTAGGAGGCGGACCAGGCGCGGTCGCGCTTCGGGTCCCCTGGCACCCGGCCGTGGGAGCGGGCGTCCACCACGGGCTTGCCGCTCCTGAGCACCTGCCGCATGGTCTGCTCGATCTCGACGCTGTTGATGCCGGGCAGCACCGCGGGTATCCGGCGGCCGAGGTGGGCCGCGATGGGGACGCCGTTCATCCGGGCGAGCGCCTCGTTGAGCCGGACGTAGCGCAGCTCGGTGTCGTAGACGGCCATGCCGATCGGCGAGCGGTCGAAGACGCCGTCCAGGACGGCGAGGTCGGCCTCGACCGCCTGGAGGGCGCGGATGTCGGAGGCGGTGGCGAGCAGCAGCAGGGTGCCGGCCGGGCCGGCGATCGGGTAGGTGCGGAACTCCAGGTCGACCTTGTGGCCGTCGCGGTGGCGGACCGGGAAGACGCCGGACCAGCCGGCGGAGCCGCCCATGATGTGGGCGAACAGGGACAGCACCTCGGGGCGGTCGGTGCCGTCGGTGAGCAGCTGGGCGGCGTAGCTGCCGACGGCCTCCTCGGCGGAGTAGCCGAGCAGCGCCTCGGCGTCCTCGCTCCAGTGCAGGATCAGGCCGTCGCCCTGGAGCAGGGCCGTCGCGAGCGGGACGAGTCGGTGGCCTTCGGGGCGTACGGGGGTGGCGCCCGGTGCGGGGCCGGCGGCGGAGGTCACGTCCCACTCGTTTCCGTGCATGATCAGGCAGCACCCCGGTTCGGCTCGTGCCCGGCCGGGGGCCTCACGGTCCGTGCCGGCCGGGATTCTTCTCCAGACTGCACGGACATCGGCCGCCCGGCGACCCCTTGGTCAGGGGTCGTCCGGCCGTTCCGGTAGTACGGGAGTCATGGGCGTACCGGCCGCAGCGTACTCTCCAGAACGCCGGTCCACTGCCGGATCACCCCGGATCGTCGGACGCTGTCGTCGGTGAGCAGGTTGGCCAGGCCCAGCCCGCGGGCGAGGTCGAGGGTGGCCTGCACGGACTCGCGCACGCCGGGGCGGGTCTCGTCGGCGTCCAGGAACTCGACGGCGGCCCGGTGGGCCTCCCGGCCGACGTGCCCCTCCAGGGCGATGATCCGCTCGCGCAGCGGCTCCTCGGTGGCGGCGGCCGTCCACAGGTGCAGGGCGGCGCGGAACAGCGGGCCGGTGTAGAGGCGCACGATCATGTCGACGACGGCCCGGGTGCGGTCGGGGCCGGCGGCCGGCAGCTCGCCCGTGTGGGCGCGGACGGCGGCCAGCCGCTCGGCGGTGACGTGCTCGACGGCCGCGGTGAACAGGTCCTCGCGGGTCGGGAAGTGGTGCTGGGCTGCGCCCCGGGACACTCCGGCGCGCTCGGCGACCACGGTGACGGTGGAGCCGTGCCAGCCGAGCTCGGCCAGGCAGTCCACGGCCGCCGCGAGCAGCCGGGCCCGGGTGGCGCGGCTGCGGTCCTGCTGGGGGGCGCGGGCGGCGGGGTGGCTGGTCATGGCTGGCGGCGGTTCCTGTTCCGGTGGGGGCTCGGCGGGCCGGTCGCGCCCGCCGGGCCCGTCGCTCCCGGCGGGCCCGCCGTGCTCGGCGGGTCGATCCTCACAGACGGGCGCCGGTCTTCGGCCGCCGGGGGCCCGGCCGCTCAGCGGGAGGCCTCGGGGGCGGTGGCGGAAGTAGAGACGGAGGCCGACGCACGGCGCGAGGCCTCGCGGGCCCGTAGCTCGCGCCGGAGGATCTTGCCGGCCGCCGACTTGGGGACGGCCTCGACGAACTCCACCGCGCGGACCTTCTTGTACGGGGCCACCAGCCCGGCCACGAAGCCGGTGACCTCCTCCGCGCTCAGGCCGCTGCCCGGCGCACGGACCACGAAGGCCTTAGGGCACTCGGTGCCGTCGGCGTCCGGGACGCCGATCACGGCGGCGTCGACGATCTGCGGGTGGCCGAGCAGCACGGCCTCCAGCTCGGCCGGGGCCACCTGGTAGCCCTTGTACTTGATCAGCTCCTTCACCCGGTCGACGATGTACAGGTACCCCCGGTCGTCGACGAAGCCGACGTCGCCGGTGTGCAGCCAGCCCTCGGCGTCGACCACCGCGGCGGTGTCGGAGGGGCGGCCGAAGTACCCCTTCATCACCTGCGGGCCGCGGATCAGCAGCTCGCCCGGCTCGCCGGGCCCGAGGTCCTCGCCGGCGCCGTCCAGGGCGGCGACCCGCAGCTCGGTGGACGGGATCAGCCGCCCCACCGAGCCGGGCGAGGGGTCGCGCTCCAGCGGGGAGACCACGTGGGTGACCGGGGACAGCTCGGTCATGCCGTAGCCCTGGAGCAGGTGCGGCAGGCCCAGGCGGCGGGCGCAGGCGGCCGCGAGCTCCGGATCCAGCGGGGCGGCCGCGCACAGCAGGTACTCGACGGAGGAGAGGTCGAAGCGGTCCACGACCGGGTGCCTGGCCAGGGCGAGCGCGATCGGCGGGGCCACCACCAGCGCCTGCACCCGCTGCTCCTCGATGGTGCGGCAGAACTGCTCCAGGTCGAAGCGGGGCAGCACCACCACGGTGGCGCCGCAGCGCAGCGGCTGGTTGAGCAGCGCCGTCAGGCCGTAGATGTGGAAGAAGGGCAGCACGGCGAGCACCCGTTCGCCCACGGCGGGCCGGTAGAGGGCGTCGCACTGGGCGAGGTTGGTGGCGATCGAGCGGTGGGTGAGCATCACCCCCTTGGGCAGTCCGGTGGTGCCGCTGGAGTAGGGCAGCACGGCGACGTCCCGGCCGGGGTCGATGGCGATCCCGGGGGCGGGGCCGGTGGTGGCCAGCAGGTCGGCGAGCGAGCGGTGGCCCTCGGCGCCGTCCAGGACGAGGATCTCGGCCAGTGGGCCGCCCTGCTCGGCGAGCAGGGCGGCGGCCTTTCGGGCGGTCGGCAGGAGCGGGGAGACGGTCACCAGCCAGCGGGCGCCGCTGTCGCCGAGCTGCCCGGCCAGGTCGGCGGGCGTGGCCATCGAGGACACCGTGGTCACGGTGGCGCCGGCCCGGGTGGCGCCGTAGAAGGCCGTCGGGTAGCCGAGCGTGTTGGGGCTGAACAGGGCCACCACATCGCCCTGGCGCACCCCGGCCGCGGCCAGCCCGGCGGCCACCCGCTCGACGCCGGCGGCGAGCCGCGCGTAGCTGACGCGCTCCCCGGTGACGCCGTCGATCAGGGCCGGCCCGTCGCCGTACGCCGCCGCGCCGCCGAGTACCGCGTCATGGATCGGCAGGTCCACCGTCGGCACGTCCGGGAATTCGCTGCGGAACACCAAAGTAAGCCTCCAGGAAGGTAGTTGACGCATCGACTGGCGCGGCGAAAGGTCGACCGAGGGTACGAACAGGAGCATACGGACCATGACGTCCGCCACTGCAAAGTTCGCCGAGATGTCCCTCTGGTGACCCACCGGGGGCACGCCCGGCGGGTACGTCCGGTGGGTGCGTCCGCTGGGTGCGGTGCGTCCGGCGCTGCGGACTAATAGGACTTCGGGAGGCCGAGGGTGTGCTGGGCGACGTAGTTGAGCACCATCTCGCGGCTGACCGGGGCGACCCGGCCGACCCGGGTGGCGGCCAGCAGCGCGCCCAGCCCGTACTCCTGGGTGAGGCCGTTGCCGCCCAGCGTCTGCACCGCCTGGTCGACGGTACGGGCGGCGGCCTCGCCGGCCGCGTACTTGGCCATGTTGGCGGCCTCCCCGGCGGCCAGGTCCTCCCCCGCGTCGTAGAGCAGCCCGGCCTTCTGGGTCATCAGCCGGGCCAGCTCGATCTCCACCGCGCACTGGGCCAGCGGGTGGGCCAGGCCCTGGTGGGCGCCGATCGGGGTGGACCAGACGGTGCGGGTCTTCGCGTACTCGACGGCCTTGCCGAGGGCCTGGCGGGCCAGGCCGAGGGAGAACGCGGCGGTCAGCACGCGCTCGGGGTTGAGGCCGGCGAACAGCTGCAGCAGGCCGGCGTCCTCGTCGCCGACCAGGGCGTCGGCGGGCAGCCGGACGTCGTCCAGGAAGACCTGGAACTGCTTCTCGGGGGCGACGAGTTCCATCGGTATCGCCCGGTACTCGAAGCCGGCGGCGTCGCGCGGGACGATGAACAGGCAGGGCTTGAGCCTGCCGGTGCGGGCGTCTTCGGTGCGGGCGACGAACAGCACGGCGTCGCAGTGGTCGATGCCGGAGACGAACACCTTGCGGCCGGTCAGCAGCCAGTCCCCGCCGTCCCGGCGGGCGACGGTGGAGATCCGGTGCGCGTTGGAGCCGGCGTCCGGCTCGGTGATGCCGAAGGCCATCTTGCGGCTGCCGTCGGCGAGTCCGGGCAGCCAGCGCCGCTTCTGCTCCTCGGTGCCGAAGCGGGCGATCACGGTGCCGCAGATCGCCGGGGAAACGATGAGCAGCAGCAGGGGACAGCCGGCCGTACCCAACTCCTCCAGCACGATGGCCAGATCGGTGACGCCGCCGCCCCCGCCGCCGTACTCGGCGGGCAGGTTCACGCCGAGGTAGCCGGCCTTGCCGGCGTCCGCCCACAGCTCGTCGGCGGGCTCGCCGGCCCGTGCCTTGGCCATGTAGTAGGCGGAGCCGTAGCGGCGGCCGAGGTCGCCGACGGCCTGGCGCAGGGCCCGGCGTTCGGGGGTCTCGATGAGCTGACTGCCGATGGTGGACATGCGGGGTCCTTCCTCAGGCTTCTGCGGCGGGCTGGACGGCGGCTGTTGCGGCGGGCTCGGCGGCAGGTTCTGCGGCGGACCCGGCGGCGGGATCTGTGGCGGGCCCGGCCTCGGGCGGTGCGGCGGGCCCGGCCTCGGGCCCTGGGGCAGACTGCACGACGGCGAGCAGGGCGCCGAGCTCGACCTGCCGGCCGGGGACGGCGCGGAGTTCGACCAGGACGCCGTCGGCCGGGGCGGTGACGCGGTGTTCCATCTTCATCGCCTCCAGGACGAGCAGCGGCTGACCGGCGGTGACGGTGTCGCCGACGGCGGCGGTGGTGCGCACGACAGTGCCGGGCATCGGGGCGAGCAGCGCGCCCGGGTCCGTCCGGGCGGCCGGGTCGGGGAAGCGCGGCAGGGCGGTGAGCGCGATGCCCCCGTCCGGGGTGTCGACGTACACCCGGTCGCCGTAGCGCGCGACGCGGTGGTCGCGCCGGACGGCGCCCTCGCGCAGCGTGACCTGCTCGGGCGAGGCGTCCAGGAGCTCCGCCTGCGGGTGGTCGTCGGCCCGCAGGCCGTCCCGGGTGAGGCGGTAGCGGACCTCCAACTCGGCGCCGTCGTCGGCGCGGTAGCGCTTGGACTGCGGCTGCGAGGGCAGGTTGCGCCAGCCCGACGGCAGTGCGCCGTGCGGGCCGGTGCGCCGGGCGGCGGCGTCGGCGAGGGCGGCGGCCAGGGCGGCGCGCGCGGTCTCCTTGCCGTCCGGGGCGGTGAGCTCGGCCGCGTGCTCGGCCAGGAAGCCGGTGTGCAGGCGTTCGGCCTGGAAGGCCGGGTGCCGCAGCGCGCGGACCAGCAACTCCCGGTTGGTGGCGGGCCCGTGGACCCTGGCGCGGGCGAGCGCGTCGGCCAGCCGGCGGGCGGCGGCGGCGCGGGTCGGCGCCCAGGCGATCACCTTGGCGAGCATCGCGTCGTAGTGCGGGGTGATCTCGTCGCCGGCCGCCACGCCGGAGTCCAGCCGGACGCCCTGCCCACCGAACTCCTGGTACGGCACGGTGAGTTCGAGGCGGTGCAGGGTGCCGGTGGCGGGCTGCCAGTCCTTCGCCGGGTCCTCCGCGTACAGCCGGGCCTCGATCGCGCAGCCGGTGGCGGGCGGCGGGACCGGCCCGGGCAGCCGCTCCCCCTCGGCGACGGCGAGTTGGAGCGCCACCAGGTCCAGTCCGGTGACCGCCTCGGTGACCGGGTGCTCGACCTGGAGGCGGGTGTTCATCTCCAGGAAGTGGAACCGGCCGTCCTCGCCGAGCATGAACTCGGCGGTACCGGCGCCGGTGTAGCCGATCGCCCGGGCGGCGCTGACGGCCGCCGCGTGCAGCCCGGCGCGCACCGCCTCGGGCAGGCCGGGGGCCGGGGCCTCCTCGATCACCTTCTGGTGCCGCCGCTGGAGCGAGCAGTCGCGGTCGCCGACCGCCCAGACCGTGCCGTGCGCGTCGGCCAGCAGCTGGACCTCGACGTGCCGCCCGGCGGGCAGGTAGCGCTCGCAGAACACCTCGTCCGAGCCGAAGGCCTTCGCCGCCTCGGCGCGGGCGGCGGCCAGTTCGCCGGGGAGCTCCGCGAGCGTGCGCACCACCCGCATGCCGCGCCCGCCGCCGCCCGCCGCCGCCTTGACCAGGAGCGGCAGGTCGGCCTCGGTGGGGTCGGTCAGGGCGTCCAGCACGGGCACCCCGGCCGCGGCCATCAGCCGCTTGGCCGCCGTCTTGGAGCCCATCGCGGCGATCGCGGCCGGCGGCGGGCCGACCCAGACCAGCCCGGCATCCAGCACGGCCTGCGCGAACTCGGCGCTCTCCGACAGGAATCCGTACCCGGGGTGGACGGCGTCCGCGCCCGCCGCCAGCGCGGCGCGGACGATCAGGTCGGCGCGCAGGTAGGTGTCGGCGGGCGCGGCGCCGGGCAGCCGCACGGCCGCGTCGGCCTCACGGACGTGCGCGGCCCCGGCGTCCGGGTCGGAGTGGACGGCGGTGGTCGCGACGCCCAGGGCCCGGCAGGTGCGGAAGACCCGGCGGGCGATCTCGCCACGGTTGGCGACCAGCAGGTTGGTGATCATGTCTCGGGTGCCCCTCACAACTCGGCCTCGCGGCTCGGTCTCGCAGCTCGGTCTCGCGGCTCCGTCTCACAGCTCGGCCTCACATCCGGAAGACGCCGTAGCCGCGCGCGCCCTCGACCGGCGCATTGTGGATCGCGGACAGGCACAGGCCGAGCACCGTACGGGTGTCGCGCGGGTCGATCACGCCGTCGTCGTACAGCCGCCCGGACAGGAAGACCGGCAGCGACTCGGCCTCGATCTGCTGCTCGACCATGGCGCGGATCGCCGCGTCCGCGTCCTCGTCGTACGGCTGCCCCTTCGCGGCGGCCGACTGCCGGGCGACGATCGACAGCACGCCGGCGAGCTGCTGCGGGCCCATCACCGCGGACTTGGCGCTCGGCCAGGCGAACAGGAAGCGCGGCTCGAACGCCCGCCCGCACATGCCGTAGTGGCCGGCGCCGTAGGACGCGCCGATCAGCACCGACAGGTGCGGCACCCGGGAGTTGGCGACGGCGTTGATCATCATCGCGCCGTGCTTGATGATGCCGCCCTGCTCGTACGCCCGGCCGACCATGTAGCCGGTGGTGTTGTGCAGGAACAGCAGCGGGATGTCCCGCTGGTTCGCCAACTGGATGAACTGGGCGGCCTTCTGGGACTCCGCGCTGAACAGCACGCCCTGCGCGTTGGCCAGCACGCCGACCGGGTAGCCGTGCAGCCGGGCCCAGCCGGTGGCCAGGCTGGTGCCGTAGAGCGGCTTGAACTCGTCGAAGTCGGAGCCGTCGACGATCCGGGCGATCACCTCGCGCGGATCGAAGGGCACCTTGAGGTCGCCCGGGACGATGCCCAGCAGCTCCTCCTCGTCGTACTTCGGCGGCTCGGCCAGCCGGTCCGGCGACGGGCCCGGCTTGCGGTGGTCCAGCCGGGCGACGATCCGGCGGGCCAGCCGCAGCGCGTCCGCCTCGTCCGCCGCGAAGTGGTCGGCCAGACCGGAGGTGCGGGCGTGCATCTCGGCGCCGCCGAGCGACTCGTCGTCGGCCTCCTCGCCGGTGGCCATCCTGACCAGCGGCGGGCCGCCGAGGAACACCTTGGCGCGCTCCCTGACCAGCACGGTGTGGTCCGACATGCCGGGCACGTAGGCGCCGCCGGCCGTCGAATTGCCGAACACCACGGCCACGGTGGGGATTCCGGCCGCGGAGAGCCGGGTGAGGTCGCGGAACAGCGCGCCGCCGGGGATGAAGATCTCCTTCTGGCTGGGCAGGTCGGCGCCGCCGGACTCGACCAGGTTCACCACCGGGAGGCGGTTGTCGAACGCGATCTCGTTGGCGCGCAAGGCCTTGCGCCGCGTCCACGGGTTGCTGGCGCCGCCGCGCACGGTCGGGTCGTTGGCGGTGATCAGGCACTCCACGCCCTCGATCACGCCGATGCCGGTGACCAGCGCCGCGCCCACCGGGTAGTCGCTGCCCCAGGCGGCCAGCGGCGACAGCTCCAGGAACGGCGAGTCCGGGTCGACCAGCAGCTCGATCCGCTCGCGCGGCAGCAGCTTGCCGCGGGCGCGGTGGCGGTCCACGTACTTGGGGCCGCCACCGGCCAGCGCCTTGGCGTGCTCGGCGTCCAGCCCGGCCAGCTTGGCGAGCATCGCGGCCCGGTACTCGGCGTACTCGGGCCCGGCCGGGTCGACGCGGGTGGGCAGCACGGTCACAGCAGGGCCTCCGGGATGTCGAGGTGGCGGGAGCGCAGCCACTCCCCGAGCGCCTTGGCCTGCGGGTCGAAGCGGTGCTGGGCGGCGACGCCCTCGCCGAGCAGGCCGGTGAGGGTGAAGTTGACCGCGCGCAGGTTCGGGAGCAGGTGCCGGGTGACGGGCAAGTCAGCGGTCTCGGGCAGGAGTTCGCGCAGCTTGTCGACGGTGAGGGTGTGGGCGAGCCAGCGCCAGCCCGCCTCGGATCGGGCCCAGACGCCGAGGTTGGCGTCGCCGCCCTTGTCGCCGCTGCGGGCGCCGGCCACCAGGCCGAGCGGGGCGCGGCGGGTCGGGCCGGTGGGGAGTCCGTCAGGGAGTGCGTCGGGGAGCTTCGGCTCTTCGGAGGTCTCGGCCGGCCGGCTCGTCACCGGGGCCGGCGGGACGGCGATCCGGCGGCCGTCCGGCAGCACGGCGGTGTGCTCGACAGCCTTGGCGTCGACGTACGCGGCGGCGAACACCCCGTACGGCGCTCCGGGGCCGGGCGGCGCGGTGAGGTGGAAGCCCGGATAGCCGGCCAACCCCAACTCCACGGCGGCCTTCCCCAGTTCGCGCCCGACCTTGGCCTGGTCCGGGTCGCGGGCGGTGAGCCGGAGCAGGGCGGAGGCGGCCTCCTCGGTGCCGGCGTCCGGGTGGTCGGTCCGGGCGAGCGTCCAGCGCAGCTCGGCGGGCCGGGCGGCGGGCGGCAGGGCGTCCAGGAACTGCCGCTGCACCAGGTCGGCCTTGGCCTCGATGTCGAGGCCGGTGAGGACGAACACCACCTCGTTGCGGTGGCCGCCGAGCCGGTTCAGGCCCACCTTCAGCGTGGGCGGCGGCGCCTCGCCGCGCACCCCGTCGATCCGGACCCGGTCCGGCCCCTCCTCGGCGAGCCGCACGGTGTCCAGCCGGGCGGTGACGTCCGGGCCCAGGTAGCGCGCCCCGCCCGTCTCGTACAGGAGTTGGGCGGTGACGGTGCCCGCGGTGACGGCGCCGCCGGTGCCCGGGTGCTTGGTGATCACGCTGGAGCCGTCGGCGTGCAGTTCGGCGATCGGGAAGCCCGGGCGGGTGACGTCGTGCTCGCGGAAGAACGCGTAGTTCCCGCCCGTCGCCTGGGCGCCGCACTCCAGCACGTGCCCGGCGACCACCGCCCCGGCGAGGGCGTCGAGGTCCGCCGCCGTCCAGCCGAAGTGGGCGATCGCGGGCCCGGCGACCAGCGCCGCATCCGTGACCCGCCCGGTGACCACCACCTCGGCGCCCGCGGCCAAACAGGCCGCCACCCCAAAGCCGCCGAGGTAGGCGTTCGCGGCCAACAGCCCTTCGGGAAAGCCGAGTTCGCTCCTGCGCGGCAGCAGGTCGTCCCCCTCGACGTGGGCGACGGCCACCGCAAGACCCTGGCGCTGCGCCAGGTTCCGCAGTTCGGCGGCGAGCAGGGCCGGGTTCAGCCCGCCCGCGTTCACCACGATCCTCACCCCGCGCTCCTGCGCCAGGCCGAGGCACTCCTCCATCTGCCGCAGGAACGTCCGGGCGTAGCCGAGGAACGGGTCCTTCAGGCGGTCCCGGGCCAGGATGAGCATGGTCAGCTCCGCCAGGTAGTCCCCGGTGAGCACGTCCAGCGGCCCGCCGGTGAGCATCTCCCGCACCGCCGCGAAGCGGTCCCCGTAGAACCCCGAGGCGTTGCCGACCCGCAGTACCGAGCGTTCGCGCGCCAAAGCGCCTCCCCTGCCGACGGGTTGGCGACGCTCCCACACGAGCGCCGCCGGGCAGCAGCGTGGCACCGGGCGCAGAAAAAAGCAATCACGCCTGCTTGTTTCAGGATGGCTCCGCCGTTCGCGTCGAACCACGCACCCCTGAGCCTCACTGATTCGGCGACAGTTACCCTGCCCTGCCTTGCCTGGCCTGATTCTCCGAAACCCGACTGACACCGGCCCGTCCGTGCGACAGGATGTCCGTCCGTCGTACTGGCGAGTGAAAGGCAGTCCGCATGCCGCAGCCTGCACCGCGACCGACTCCCGAATCGACCGACCTGCTCACCGCGGAACTGGTGGTGGACATGGCCTCCCCCGTGGCCCCGGCCATCTCGTCCGACGGCCGCCTGGTCGCCTACGGCGTGGTCGCGAACAGTGGCAGGGACGGACGGCCGCACAGCTCGGTCTGGGTCGCCGCCGCCGATGGCAGCGCGGCCCCGCGCAGGCTGACCGACGGCACGGCCCGCGCCGCCGCCCCGAAGTGGGCGCCGGACTCGGCTTTCCTGTTCTTCACCTCCGACCGCGAGGAGCGGGGCACCGCTCAACTCCAGCGGATCCTTCTGGACGGCAGCGAGGACAGCGCCGAGGCGGAGCCCCTGACCAGGTGGCGCGGGGGCATCGGCGACCACTACCCGCTCGCCGACGGCCGCATCGTCGCGCTGCTCGCCGAGGACGAGCCCACTCCGGAGGACGAACACCGGGAGGCCGAGGGTGACGACGCGAAGGTCTGGGGCCGGCACCTCCCCGCCACCCGGCTGCGCCTGCTCGACCTGGCGACCGGCGTGGTCCGCACCGTGGACGGCCTCGGAGACCGCCATGTCGTGGAGGTGGCCCAGCGTCCGGACGGCGGCCCGCTGGCCGTGCTGAGCTGGGCCACCCCCGAACTCGACCCCGGCGTCACGACGGCAGGACTGCACCTGGTCGCCCCGGAGACGGGAGCCGTCCAGGACCTGGGCCCGGTCGGATTCGAGGCGCAGTCCCCGGTCTGGTGGAATGACAACGGTGAATGGCATCTGGCCCACCTGGCGGTGACCCCCGGGCACTTGGTCGGCGCGCTCGCCGTGATCGACACCGTCCCGCCGGCGACCGGCCCGACCGTCGAACAGCGCAATCTCACGGTCGGCATGCCCGCCTGCCCCACCGAGCTGGTGCAGGTCGCCGACGGGCCGCCGCTGGCGCTGTTCGCCGACGGGCTGGACACCGCGCTGCACCGGCTCGATCCGCAGTCGCTGCGGTTCCACCGACTGTCCTGCGCGCCCGGCACGCCAGGCACGTTCGGCACGCCCGGCACGCTCGCCGGGCTCACTGCGAGCCACTCCGGAGAGACCCTCGCCGTGCTGATGAGCACCGCGCGCGAGCCCAGGAACGTCCACGCGGGACCCACGGGCGGGCCACTGCTCCGGCTCAGCGACACCAGTCCCGAACTGCGCGGGATCCGCTGGGGTGTCCAGGAACGGCTCGGCTACCAGGCCTCCGACGGACTCCAGTTGGACGGCCTGCTGATCCTGCCGCCCGGCCGGACTCGGGGCCAGGGCCCGTTCCCGCTCGTCACCATGGTCCACGGCGGCCCCTACTTCCGCCATGCCGACGAGTTCACGCTCACCGCGGTCGACTGCGGGCAGTGGCTGGCGACCGCCGGATACGCGGTCTTCCTGCCCAATCCCCGGGGCGGGTCGGGCCACGGCCATGAATTCGCCGCCGTGGTGGCGGGCGCGGTGGGCGGCGACGAGTGGACCGACATCCTCGCCGGGATCGACCTCCTGGTCGCCGAGGGAGTCGCCGATCCCGAACGCCTGGGCATCTCCGGCTGGAGCCACGGCGGTTTCATGGCGGCCTGGGCCATCGGCCAGACCGAGCGCTTCAAGGCCGCCATGATGGGCGCCGGCATCACCGACTGGGGCATGCAGGCCGGGACCGGCGAGTGGGGAGTCATGGACGCGGCGCTCGGCGGCAGCACCGGCTGGAACGGGCCGGGACCGCACCTCCACGACCGGAACAGCCCGATCTCCCACGTGTCCCGGATCCGCACCCCGGTCCTGATCCTGCACGGCGAGCAGGACACCAACGTGCCACTCGGCCAGGCCGTCCACTTCCATCGCGCACTGCGCCACTTCGGCGTCGAGCACGAGTTCGTCGTCTACCCCCGAGAGGGCCACGGGCTGCGCGAGCGCGCCCATCAACTCGACGCCCTCCGGCGCATCCGCGCCTGGTACGACCGCTGGCTGTAGGCCCGTAAGCACGGGGACGAACGCCAGCGGTCGGCACCTGCGGTCGGCGACGAGACGGACTTCGCCGGGCTGGCTGCCGGAAGCGGTTGTGCACGGTCGACCAGGCACCGAACTCACACGGCATCTCCCGCCACTGCCCCCACGCCCCTCGGGGGACCGTCTCCCAGGTGGCTCGTACTGCGAGCCGCTTGTGCGGGGCCCGGTCAGCGGCGGGCCAACACCGCGACCTCCCAGCCGAAGCCCACCACCAACCGGCCATCCGGTACCACGGCCACCGCCCAGACCCGCAGTGGGAACACCAACTCCGGCCCGACCTGGTCGCCGGTGGTCAGGTCCCAGACCCGCACCGTACAGTCGTCGCCGCCGGTGATCGCCAGGGGGCGGCCCTCGACCACCGCCGTCGCCACCGCGTTCACCTCACCGGTGTGGCCGGTGAAGGGTTGGCCGATCCGCTGGACGGTGGTCAGGTCCCAGACCCTCACCGTACAGTCGTCGCCGCCGGTGACCGCCACGGGGCGGCCGTCGACCACCGTCGTCGCCACCGCCAGCACGCAGTCGGTGTGGCCGGTCAGGGGCTCGCCGATCTGCTCGCGCGTGGTCAGGTCCCAGACCAGTACCGTGCCGTCGTCGCCGCCGGTGATCGCCAGGGGGCGGCCCTCGACCACCGCCGTCGCCACCGCGTTCACCTCGCCGGTGTGGCCCGTCAGGGGCTCACCGACCTGCTGACCCGAAGGCAGGTCCCAGACCCGTACGTCATCGAAGCCGCCGGTGATCGCTACAGGGCGGCCGTCGACCACCCCCGTCGCCACCGCGTTCACCCCCTCCTCGTGGCCGGTGGGCGGTTCGCTGATCTGCTCGCGCGTGGTCAGGTCCCATACCCGCAGGGTTTCATCGTGGCTGCCGGTGACCGCCACGGGGCGGCCGTCGACCACCGCCGTCGCCACCGCCCACACCCAGCCGTCCCGGTCGGTGAGGTGACGGCCGATATGGCGACCAGCGGTCAGATCCCAGACCCGCACGGTCTGGTCAGAACTGCCCGTGACCGCGACGGGGCGGCCCTCGACCACCGCCGTCGCCACCGTGCCCACCTCGCCGGTGTGGCCGGTGAGCGGCTCACCCACCTGGCCGCCCGAGGTCAGGTCCCACACCCGCACCATCCCGTCCTGACTGCCGGCGATCACGTGGGGACGGCCGTCCAGCACCGCCGTCGTCATCGCCCGTACCTTGTCGGTATGGCCGCGCACCGGCTCGCCGAGCGGCTTGCCCGTGGCCAGATCCCACACCTGGAGCGTCCAGTCCTCGCCTCCGCTGACGATGCAGGGGCGGCCTTCGATCGTGGTCGTGACCACCGACAACACCCATCCGTCGTGACCGGTGAGAGGTCGGCCGAGCTGCCGGCCGGTGGCCAGGTCCCACACCCGCACGGTCTCGTCGTGGCCACCGGTGACCGCCACGGGACGGCCGTCGAGCACCCCCGTCGCCACCGCTCGTACCGCCTCCTCGTGGCCGGTGAGCGGCTCGCCGATCTGCTCGCGGGTGGTCAGGTCCCACACTCGCGCGGTCCCGTCGTGGCTGCCGGTGACCGCGACGGGACGGCCGTCGAGCACCGCCGTCGCCACCGAGTACACAGCAGAGGTGTGGCCGGTGAGCGGCTCGCCGATCTGCTCGCGCGTGGTCAGGTCCCACACCCGCACGTCGCCGCTGCCGGTGACCGCGACGGGACGGCCGTCGAGCACCGCCGTCGCCACAGCCAACACCCCGGCTGTGTGGCCGGTGAGGGGTTGGCCGATCTGCTCGCGCGTGGTCAGGTCCCACACCCGCACGGTCCGGTCAGCACTGCCGGTGAGCGCCACGGGGCGGCCGTCGAGCACCGCCGTCGCCACCGCGCACACCTCGCCGGTGTGGGCAGTGAGGGGTTTGCCGATCTGCTGGCCGGTGGTCAGGTCCCATACCCGCACGGTCCGCTCGGAACTGTTGGTGACTGCCAGGGAACTGTCGGCGACCGCCAAGGAACTGCCGGTGACCGCCACGGGGCGGCCGTCGACCACGGCCGTCGCGACCGCCAGCAACGCATCGGTAGTGTGGACGGTCGGAATACGACGCCGGGACCGGTCGAGCTGGCCGCCGGTGGCCCACTCGACGCCCCACGGTGCTGCGGGTTCGTTCTCCACCGGTGCCGCGGTGATCCGTGCCGACAGCTCCCGGTCCCCGTAACGGGCCGCGTCCAGCGCCAGCAGCTGTCGGCGTACCCCCGCAGTGACGTCACGATGCAGGTCTGTCGAGGCCCGGTACACCGACGCGGCCAACCGCGCCGCCGGGCCCGACGCCGCGTCCAGCAACGCCAGTACCGATCCCGGGTCAGCGTTCACCAGGAACCCCGGATCGGCCAACCGCCCAACGGCCACGGCGGATTCAGCACGCGGGCGGATGCCCCGCAGATTATCGGACATGACCGGCACACTAGCCGTACCCAGCAACACGGCACCGCAGAAGGTGCGACCGCCAGACCCCGCCTACAGATAGGCAGGGCGATGCCCCCGACGGGCGTCGCCCTGCCGGGCACCTCGGGGATCAGCGGTGCTTGAACTCCTCGATGGCCTCCCGGACGGTCTCCTTCATCTCCTCGCTGCCGATGTGCCCCGAGTCCTCGGAGATGTGCAGCCGCGCGCCCGGCCACGCCTTCGCCAGCTCCCACGCCGTCTGCACCGGGCCGCCCATGTCGTGCCGGCCGTGCACCAGCACCGCCGGGATCCCGGCCAGTTTGTGGGCGTTGCGCAGCAGTTGGTCCTCCTCCAGCCATGCGCCGTTGCTGAAGAAGTGGGCGCAGATCCGGACGAACGCGATCTGCTCGTCGACCTCCCGGGCGCTGTACATGCCGGGCGAGCCGTTGGGCTCGTTCGAGATGACCGCGTCCTCCCAGGCGAGCCAGTCGGCGGCGGCCTTCTCCCGGACCGCCCGGTCGGGGTTCTCCATCAGCCGCGCGTAGGCGGCGAGCAGGTCGCCGTCCCGTTCATCCTCGGGCACGCCCTCGCGGAACCGGTCCCACGCCTCGGGGTAGAAGGACCCGGCGCCCCGGTAGAGCCAGTCGGTCTCGGCCCGGCGGGTCGTCGTCACCGCCTGGATGATGATCTCGCTGACCCGCTCGGGGTGCTGCTGCGCGTAGGCCAGCAGGAGGGTCGAACCCCAGGAGGCGCCGTTCAGCAACCACCGCTCGATGCCGAGGTGTTCGCGCAGCCGCTCCATGTCGTCGATCAGGTGCTGCGTGGTGTTCAGGCTCATGTCCGCCGCCGGGTCGCTGGCGTGCGGGGTGCTGCGGCCGCAGTTGCGCTGGTCGTAGCGGATCACGCGGTAGCAGTCCGGGTCCCACGCCCGGGTGGGCCGGTCCGGCGTCCCCGCCCCGGGGCCGCCGTGGACGTACAGGACGGGCTTGCCCTCGGGGTTGCCGAGCTGCTCGTAGTAGACCCGGTTGCCGTCTCCGGTGTCGAGGAAACCGTGGCCGTAGGGACTCGTCGGAGGATAGAGATCAACCATGACCGTCGATCCTAGGGCGCGGGCGCGCTCGGGGCCCGCGCTTTTCCGCCCAACCTGCTTCGCGGGAACGGGCGTTCGGCCGACCTCAGGGCGTTTCAGTCCAGCGGGAGGGCCATCTCCAGGATGCGGGCCTGCGGGTCGAGCCCGTACGGGGTCTCTCCGCCGGTGTAGGTGAAGCCCCGGCGCAGGTAGAAGGCGGCGGCGCGGGCGTTCGCCTCGTGCACGCCGAGCAGCATCCGCTTGGCGCCGCCCTCGGTGCGGGCCCAGTCGGTGGCGGCGTCCAGCAGGGCGTCCGTCACGCCGCGTTCGCGGCCGCGGTGTTGCGGGGCCACCCAGACGCCGATCAGGACGGCGGTCGCGGCCTGGTCCCGGTCGGGGACGGACAGCATCGTGCCGACCCATTCGCCGTCCGGGTCGACGGCCGCCAGGCCGACGCTGCCCGGCTCGTTCACCCGGGCCACCCGGGCCCGCCAGTCGGCCTCGCCCAGGGCCTGCGCGGCCTCGTGGGTCTCGCCGAACGCCATCGGGAAGTCGAGGAGTTGGGCCAGCCGCACCTTCCGCAGGCGCTGCCAGTCCTCGGCTCCCATCCGCTCGATCCGGTACCGCATGTTCTCCGACCCCCACTGCCGCAGCTGCCTTCGCCGGCGGTGGTCACCTCCGGCGAAGGCAGCATAGCTGCAGGTCAGGGTCCGATGCGGACCGGTCAGGACCTGATGCGGAGCGGTCAGGGCTTGATCCGGACCACCTGCGGGTCGTGGTCGCTGGCCTGCTGGGCGAACTCGGCGTTGATGTGCACCACGTCGTACTTGGCGTAGCCGACCTCGGGGCTGACCAGGATGTGGTCCAGCACCTGCGAGTTGCCCTGGTAGACGTACGAGTACTGCTCGGTCTCCGGCAGTTCGTTCACCAGGTCGCGCAGCACGCCGTCCTTGGTGAGCGCGGCCAGCGCGGGCGAGAACTGGTAGTCGTTGAAGTCGCCGAGCGAGACGACGCGCGCCTCCTTGTCGGCGGCCAGCAGCTTGGCGACGAAGGCCTGCTCGATGGTGGCCTGCTTGACCCGCTGCACCTCGGAGCTGCGGGTGGGGGCCTGGAAGCGGCTGTCGATGCCCTGGTCGCCGCCCTTGCTGTTGAAGTGGTTGGCGATGACGAAGACCTTCTTGCCGCGGAAGGAGAACTGCCCGACCAGCGGCTTGCGGCTGTTGGTCCACGCGTCGTCGGCCGGGGCGATCCGGCCGGGCGAGGCGGTCAGCGCGGTGGTGGCGCCGCTGCCGGCGACGTCCACGGCGCTGGTGGCGGCGCCGCCGGGGATGTCGGTGAAGGAGACCCGCTGCGGGTTGAACAGGAACACCTGCCGGATGTTGCCGCCCGGCTCGCCGCCGTCCTTGCCGTCCTGCGGGTCGATCGAGCGCCAGTCGTACGCCGGGCCGCCGGCCGCCTTGATCGCGGCGATGAACTTGGCGACGGTCTGGCTCGCGTCGACCGTGCCGTCGTTCTTGGCGCCGTTGTTGTCCTGAATCTCCTCCAGGGCGACGATGTCGGGCGAGCGCAGGTTGGTGACGATGCCCTGGGCCAGCTCGGCGAACTTGGCGTCCGGGTTGCCGGGGGCGAGGTTCTCCACGTTGTAGGTGGCGATGGCGAGTTCGCGGTCGGCCGCCTTGGCGGTGACCTCGCGCTGGAGGTGGTTGTCCTGGAGCGTGCCCAGGGTGCCGGCGACGAGGGTGTAGCCGCCGAACTGGTTGTAGTCCAGCGGGCCGGTGGTGGTGCCGGTCAGCACGTCGCCCACGTTGGCCACCGGGAACGGCTGCTGCGGGGTGACCGCCGCCTGCTGCTGCACCATCAGACGGCCCACGTTGGGCTCCGCGTACGACTCGTACAGCACGCCGCCGCGCTTGCTGCGCTGGTCCTGCCGGTCGGCGGCGACCCACAGCTCGTTGTACTTGTCCGTCGCCTGTATCACCCGGACGTCCTTGACCTGGACGAGCATGCCCTCCAGCGACTCGTAGAAGTCCAGGGCGTACTTCTCCGGGTTGAGCGGCAGCGCGTCGATGCTGCCGCCCGCGGGCGCCGGCGGGGCGTAGGTGCCGGGGATGTTGCGGGTGTCCACGACCACCGGGGCCGGCAGCGGGTTGCCGGAGGACAGCACGGTGACGGCGGGGCCGGTGAGCTCGGTGACGGACTGCGAGCCGCCCGCGAAGGCCGGGTAGTACTCGGTGACCTTGCCGCTGACCAGGACCGAGTCGCCGGCCTTCACGGTCGGGTTGCCGCCGGTGTAGACGAAGACGCCCTCGCTGGTGGCCGGGTCGGCGTCGGGGTTCGGGTCCTGCATCCAGAAGCCCTTGGCGCTGCCGTAGGCGCGCACGCCGGTGACGACGCCGGGCACGCCGGTGACGGGCTTCCCGGCCTGCGGGGAGATCCGGGTGGTGCCCTGGATGTCGTGGATGCGCAGCGGTCCGGCCTCGGTCGGCCCGGCCGGGGCGGCGGCGTTCGCGGCGGTGGGCACGGCATTCGCGGCGGCGTTCGTGGCGGCGGGCGCGGCGTTCGCGGCCGGCAGCGGGACGAGCACCAGCGAGGCGGCCAGTCCGGCCGGGAGGATCGCGGCGCGCAGCAGGGCCCGGCGGGGGCGGGGAGCGGGGGCGGTGGTCACCGGGGCATGACTCCTAGCTCCGTCGTGCGGCACGGTCGTGGCACGGCGGTCGAGGGTGGAGCGGGGCACAGGGCGTCGTCCACCCGGCGGGTCTGCGGCCGCCGGGCCGTGACGCATGGTCAGGCGGCGTGCCCATGGCACGCGCTACCCGCGTAGATGAAGCGGAAGCCGGTCACCCGCCCCCCGCAGCGACCCCAAGATACGCGCGTAGAAAATGACGCGACAAGACCCCGTCAGTGAACTTCTGGCTCCGCTCCGACGTCCGCCCCGGCCCCTACTCCTGCCCTCGCCCCTACCCCCGCTCCTTCAGGCCGCCTCGACGCCCCCTCAGCCCGCCTCGATCCGTTCCACGATCAGCTCGCACAGCTCGTGGGTGCGCAGGGCGTCGTGCGCGTCCACGGTCTTGCCGGCCCGGACGGCGTCCAGGAAGGACTGGACGCACTGCTCGATGCCGCGCTGACGGGCGACGGACACCCAGTCGCCGCGCCGGCGGACGGTGGGCTGGCCGCGGTGGTCGATCACCTCGGCGAGGTTGTGCACCGCCCGCTTGGAGTCGGCGCCGGAGACCTCCAGGATCTCCTCCGTCGAGCCGGAGAGCCGGTTCATGATGCCGAGCGCCGTGAAGCCGTCCCCGCCGAGGGTCAGCACGACGTGCTCGACCAGCCCGTCCCGGACGCGGGCACGGACGTCGACGTGCTCGATCTCGCCGGGGGCCAGGAAGCGCAGGGTGTCGACGACGTGGATGAAGTCGTCGAACACCAGGGAGCGGGCCGCCTCGGCGAGGCCCTCGCGGTTCTTCTGCAGGACGATCAGGTCGCGGGGGCGCTCCTTGGCCTGGGCGTAGCCGGGCGCGTACCGGCGGTTGAAGCCGACCATCAGCGAGCGGCCCGTCCGCTCGGCGAGGTCGACGAGCCGGCGGGCGCCGTCCACGGTGTAGTCGAGCGGCTTGTCGACGTAGACGTCGACACCGGCCGTCAGCAGCTGCTCCACGATCGGGACGTGCTGGCTGGTCGCGGCGTGCACGAACGCCGCCCGGATCCCGCTCCCGATCAACTCCCCGAGATCGGTGAAGCGGTGCTCCGACGCAATCCGGTACGCGTCACCGATCCGGTCCAGCTTCGCCCCGTCCCTGGTCATCAACCGCAGGTCCAGCGCCGGCAACCCGCCCAGGACCGGCAGATACGCCTTCTGCGCAATGTCACCGAGGCCGATCACGCCGACCGGGAGAAGGCCGTCAGGAACAGAGGTCGAGCTCATACGAATCTCCATACTCATGCGCCGGAACCATCCACTCCACCCTATTCGCCCGCTCCCGCACCCCACCAACCCGTCGCCGGCTCCCCGCAGCGGCCCGACCACGCAAAACCTCCCCCACGGCCAAACGTCAGCCCCCGCTCCAAAGAGCCCTGCGTCACCACCCCAGAACCCGACAACCACGAGGCTTGACAGCGGCGGGCCGGCGCCGTTCGCCGGCCGCACCCACCGTGGCACCAAGTGCGCTACCGGGAGCAGGAAGCTGACATCGGATCATGTGTTCGAATCGCTCCTCCGATGGCAGGGTTGAGCTCGCAGACGACGGACGGGAGTGCCATTCGGGCGCTCCCCGCATGGAGGCTTGGGAGGCGTCCTTGGGGATCAAGGGGTGTGTCGGGCGGGGTGGCGCGAAGCTGGTCGGGGCCGTGGGACTGCTGGTGCTGGCGCCGCAGTTGGCGCCCTCGGCGACGGCCCCGGCAGCCTCCGGCGGACCGGCGCGTTCGGCGGGGGTGGTACGGCAGGCGCCGCCGCACGCGGTGGCGACCGTTCCGTGGAAGGTGCGGAATGCGGAGCTGGTCAATGGCTGGCAGTGAGGAGGCCGGCCCGGGCCACGAGGTGTGGGTCGCGGCCGCCGGGGAGGCGGCGGGAGCCGCCGCGACCGCGGCGATCCGGCTCGTGGGGCTTCTGCCCGCAGGCTGGGCCTGCGGGCAGCGGATCGAGGGCCGGCGGATCGTCCTGCGGGTCGGGGCGCCGGCGGCCGCCGGGGGGGGGGGGGGCCTGGGGGCCCCGCCCACTCGGAGGCTGGGGGGCGGGGGGGGCCGGGGTGGCGCGGGGCGCGCGCGCGGGGGGCGCGCCCGCCC
>NZ_JBHWIJ010000094.1:0-16258 GCF_042732255.1 Kitasatospora sp. NPDC059803
TCCCGCGCCCCCCGGGGGGGGGGGGGGGGCGGCCCCCCCGGTCCGGCCGCCCCGGCGGGCGTGCCACGCCGTGCGGCCGGTACCGGACGCCGATCCGCGGGCCCACCGGCCGGGCCGTCTCCGGGGCGGCGGTTAGGCTTCCGCCATGCCTGGCCGGCACCGGTGGACGGGGCTCCCCTCCCGGGTGCGGCGGCCGGCGATCATCCACCGCGACGGCGGCTCCGCCGCACAGATGGGGAAGACGATGAGCAAGCCCACGAGGACGGCCGCGCAGCCGCCGGCGGCACCCGGTGCCGACAGTCACGACCTGATCCGCGTGCACGGCGCGCGCGAGAACAACCTCAAGGACGTCAGCGTCGAGCTCCCGAAGCGGCGGCTGACGGTGTTCACCGGCGTCTCCGGCTCCGGCAAGAGCTCCCTGGTGTTCGACACGATCGCCGCCGAGTCGCAGCGGCTGATCAACGAGACCTACAGCGCCTTCGTCCAGGGCTTCATGCCGACCCAGGCGCGGCCCGAGGTCGACGTGCTGGAGGGGCTGACCACCGCGATCATCGTCGACCAGCAGCGGATGGGCGCCGACCCCCGCTCCACGGTCGGCACCGCCACCGACGCCAACGCGATGCTGCGGATCCTCTTCAGCCGGCTCGGGCAGCCGCACATCGGCTCGCCCAAGGCGTTCTCCTTCAACGTCCCCTCGATCAGCGGGGCGGGCGCCGTCACCGTCGAACGCGGCGGGAAGACCGTCAAGGAGCGGCGCAGCTTCAGCATCACCGGCGGCATGTGTCCGCGTTGCGAGGGCCGCGGCAGCGTGTCCGACATCGACCTCACCCAGCTCTTCGACGACACCAAGTCGATCTCCGAGGGCGCGATCACCATCCCCGGCTGGAAGACCGACAGCTGGTGGACGGTGGGGATCTACGCGAACTCGGGCTTCCTCGACCCGGACAAGCCGATCCGCAAGTACACCAAGAAGGAGATGCAGGACTTCCTCCACCGCGAGCCGACCAAGGTCAAGGTCAACGGGGTCAACCTCACCTACGAGGGGCTGATCCCGAAGATCCAGAAGTCGATGCTCACCAAGGACCGGGACGCGCTGCAGCCGCACATCCGGGCGTTCGTCGACCGGGCGGTCACCTTCACCGCCTGCCCCGACTGCGGGGGCACCCGGCTCAGCGAGGCGGCCCGGTCGTCGCTGATCGGCGGGACCAGCATCGCCGACGCCTGCGCGATGCAGATCAGCGACCTGGCCGCCTGGGTCCGCGACCTCGACGAGCCGGCCGTGGCGCCGCTGCTCGGGACCCTGCGGCACACCCTCGACTCGTTCGTGGAGATCGGGCTGGGCTACCTCTCGCTCGACCGGCCCTCCGGCACGCTGTCCGGCGGCGAGGCGCAGCGGGTCAAGATGATCCGGCACCTCGGCTCGGCGCTCACCGACGTCACGTACGTCTTCGACGAGCCCACCACCGGCCTGCACCCGCACGACATCCAGCGGATGAACGAACTCCTGCTGCGGCTGCGGGACAAGGGCAACACGGTGCTGGTCGTGGAGCACAAGCCGGAGACCATCGCGATCGCCGACCACGTCGTCGACCTCGGCCCCGGCGCCGGGACGGCGGGCGGCTCGGTCTGCTTCGAGGGCACCGTCGAGGGGCTGCGGTCCAGCGGCACCGTCACCGGCCGCCACTTCGACGACCGGGCCGCCGTCCGCAAGGCGGTGCGCGAGCCGAACGGCACCCTGGAGATCCGCGGCGCGACGGCGAACAACCTGCGCGACGTCGACGTCGACATCCCGCTCGGGGTGCTGACCGTGATCACCGGCGTCGCCGGCTCCGGGAAGAGCTCGCTGGTGCACGGTTCGATTCCGGGGGGCGCGGGCGTGGTGTCCGTCGACCAGGGCGCCATCCGCGGCTCCCGGCGCAGCAACCCGGCGACGTACACCGGGCTGCTGGAGCCGATCCGCAAGGCCGTCGCGAAGGCCAACGGCGTCAAGCCGGCCCTGTTCAGCGCCAACTCCGAAGGCGCCTGCCCCAACTGCAACGGCGCCGGGGTGGTCTTCACCGACCTGGCGATGATGGCCGGCGTGGCCAGCACCTGCGAGGAGTGCGAGGGCAAGCGCTACGACGCCTCGGTGCTGGAGTACCACCTCGGCGGCCGTGACATCAGCGAGGTGCTCGCGATGCCGGTGACCGAGGCCGAGGAGTTCTTCGGCACCGGCGAGGCGCGCATCCCGGCCGCGCACCGCATCCTCGCCAACCTCGCCGACGTCGGGCTCGGCTACCTCAGCCTCGGCCAGCCGCTCACCACGCTGTCCGGCGGCGAGCGGCAGCGGCTCAAGCTGGCCACCCACATGGCCGAGAAGGGCGGCGTCTACGTCCTCGACGAGCCGACCACCGGCCTGCACCTCGCCGACGTCGAGCAGTTGCTCGGGCTGCTCGACCGGCTGGTGGACTCCGGCAAGTCGGTCATCGTCATCGAGCACCACCAGGCGGTGATGGCGCACGCCGACTGGATCATCGACCTCGGCCCGGGCGCCGGCCACGACGGCGGCCGGATCGTCTTCGAGGGCACGCCCGCCGACCTGATCGCCGCCCGCTCCACCCTCACCGGCGAGCACCTCGCGGCCTACGTCGGGGGCTGACGGCCCCGGCGGTCGGGCGTCTCGGCGGCAGGGAGGTGCCACGCCCCGGGCACTGCCCTGCCGCCATGGCGTTCCACCACCGGGTCCAGCTCGTGCTGCTGGACCCGGTGCGCGGCGGTGGTGGACCGTTACGCGGGAGCGGGGTGGACGGTCCGCCCGCCGACGACCGTGCGTTCGGGTCGCAGCTCGCGCAGCACGTCGACCGGGCAGCTCAGCGGATCGACCGGCCACACCGTCAGATCGGCCAGCGCCCCCGGCCGCAGGCTGCCGCGTTCGGCGCTCTCGCCCATCAGCCGGGCCGCGTGGACGGTGTGCAGCGCGACCGCCTCGGCCCGGTCGACGGCGTGCTCGGGCCCGACCACCCCGGCGGTGGTCCGGCGGGTCGTCATGCCCCACACCGACACCATCGCGCCGTACGGGCCGACCGGGAAGTCCGAGCCGGCGGCCAGCAGCGCGCCCTCGTCGAGCCATTCGCGCAGCGGGAAGATCCCGGCGGTGCGCTCCTCGCCCCAGGCCCGCTGCTGGGCGAGCGCGCCGTCGTGCAGCAGCGGATGCTGCACGGTGACGGGGATGCCGAGCGCGATCGCCCGGGCCCGCTGGTCGGCCCGGGCCAGTCCGCCGTGCTCGACCACCAGCGTGCCGGGAGGCAGGCCGGGGCGCTGGTCGAGCACCTCCTCGAAGACGTCCAGCAGGGTGCGCAGGCCGCGGTCGCCCCAGGCGTGCACGCCGACCCGCCAGCCGCGCCCGACCACCCGGTCGACGGCCGCGACCAGTTCCTTCGGCTCCCAGAGCAGTCGGCCGTGGTAGCAGGGCCGGCCTTGGTACGGCTCCTCCAGCGCGCCGGCCTCGAAGCCGCCGTCGATGCCGAACTTCACCCCCCACAGCCGCAGCAGGTCGTCGTCCTCGCCGGCGGCGCGCCAGGCGTCCATCCGGTCCAGCAGCTCGTCGACCTGCTCGGGGGTGCGGGCGGCGAAGCCGGAGACCAGCGCCCGGACCCGGACGGCGAGCGCACCGGCCGCCCGGGCCGCGAGCAGCACGTCGAGGTCCTCGACCGGGACGAGGCAGTCGCGGACGGTGCCGATGCCGGTGGCGGCGTAGTCGGCGGAGGCGGCGCGCAGGCCGGCCACCCGTTCGGCGAGCGCGGGGCGCGGCAGCACCCGCTCGACCAGTTCGACCGCCTTGTTGACCAGCCGCCCGGTGAGCCGCCCCCGGTCGTCGCGTTCGAGCAGGCCGCCGGGCGGGTCGGGGGTGTCGTCGGTGATGCCGGCGAGGCGCAGCGCGGCCGAGTTGAGCACCATGTTGTAGGCGCCGCGGCGGACCAGGACGGGGTGGTCGGCGGTGGCCTCGTCCAGTTCCGCGGTGGTGGGCAGCCGCTGCTCGGCGAGCAGCACCTCCTGCCAGTTGACGGTGGTGTGGATCCACTGGCCGGGCGGGGTCCGGGCGGCGCGTTCGCGGATCAGGCCGAGGAAGGCGGCGAGGTCGCGGGCCCGGTGGACGGGGACGCCGTGGACGCTGTGGCCGGCCAGGATCAGGTGGGTGTGGGTGTCGTCGAAGGCGGGCAGCACCGTGGCGGCGGGGGCGTCCAGGACCTCGGTGTCCGGTCCGATCAGGTCGTCCAGGCCGTGCGGGTCGGCGGACAGGGCGGTGATCCGCGCCCCGGTGACGGCGATCGCCCGCTGCGGCGGCCGGCCGGGGACGAGGGTGTGGACGGCTGAGGCGCGGACGAGGAGGTCGGCGGGGGCGGGGTCGGTCATCGCGGCTCCTGGTGGGGTGGGGCGCCGGCCGGCAGGCCGGTGACCTTCTCGACGTGCCGCAGGCTGGGCTCGGCGAGCAGCGCGTGCAGCTCGGTGAAGACGGCCCGCGCGGCGACGGCGTTCCAGTCGGCGGGCAGCAGCGGTTCGGGCAGGCCCGGGTCCAGGTAGGGCAGCCGGCGCCACTGGGTGAGCATCGGGACGTAGCCGCGGAACGCCTCGACCGGGTCGACCCGCGGCCGGCCGCGCAGTTCGGCGGCGACCGGGCGCCAGGCGTCGTCGAAGGCCGCGTACTGCGCCTCGATCGCGGGGAAGTCCCACCAGCCGGCCACCGCGGTGCGCAGTTCGGCGAAGCCCGCGTACTCGGCGGACAGGAACAGGTGCACGTAGGCGCTCAGCCCGAGGCGCTCCAGCAGCCGCCGGGCGTCCGGCAGCAGCCGGGCGGGCGCCAGCCAGACGCCGGGGGCGGCGTTGCCGAAGCCGAGCCAGCTCAGCCGGGAGCGCAGCTGGTGGCGGTGGGCGCGCTCGGACTCGGGCACCGAGAAGACCGCGACCACCCAGCCGTCGGCGAGTTCGGCGGGCTCCAGGCTGTGGAAGATCCGGCGGTCGCCCTCCTCGAAGACCGGGCCCATCGCCGGGGCGAGCCGGTAGCCGGTGCCGTCGCGGCGCTCCTGGAACAGGGTGCCGGCCTTCTTCAGCCGGGAGATGGCCGAGCGCACCGCAGGGCCGTCGACGTCGAGTTCGGCCATCAGCGCGATCAGGTCGGCGATCGAGATCCAGCCGCCGAGGCGGCGCACGAACTCGCCGTACACGGTGTGGATGAGGGAGCTGGGCCGGGGCGTGCTCTCCGACATGGTGCGCCTCCTCCCCGGCAGCTCGTGGTGATCATAGCGGTGGGAGCTCCGCGTCAGGCGTGGGCGTAGGCGCCGGAGAGCAGGTGCCCGGCGCCGGGGGCGACGGCCGGCAGGCCGAGGGCGCGCAGCAGTTGGTGGGTGGTGCAGATCGCCGCCGAGACGACCGGCTTGCCGAGCTGCTGCTCGGCTTCCTCGACGGCGGACAGCGAGGGCAGCTGCACGCAGGCCGAGAGCACCACCGCATCGGCCTCGGCGTGGGCGAGGCGCCCGGCGATGGCGGGGAGCCGCGCCGGGTCGTGGGCGGCCACGTCGAGGTTGTCGGGGATCTCCAGGGCCGCGTAGTCGAGCACCTCGATGCCCTCGTGGGCCAGGTAGTCGACCACGGTCCGGGCCAGCGGCCGCAGGTACGGGGTGACGAGGGCGACCTTCTTGGCGCCGAGCGTGTGCAGGCCGGTCACCAGGGCGCCCGCGCTGGTGACCACGGGGGCGGGGGCGCCGTTCTCGGCGGTGCGCCGGTGCAGGCGCTGTTCGGCCTCGCGGTGGTAGCCGGGGCCGGTGGCCATCACGGCGACCAGGCAGGCGTAGCCGAGCACGTCGACCCGGGCGTCGGAGAGTTCGGCCGCGCAGCGGTCGGACTCGGCGTCCATGGCGCGCAGTTGCTCGGGGGTGACCCTGGTCATCCGCATCCGGCTGGAGTGGAAGGTGAACCGCTCGGGCGCGACCGCCTCGCGGGCCCGCAGCAGGGCGGGGACCTCGGTCTCCATGGTGACGTTGGAGCTGGGGACGATCTGGCCGATCCGGTAGGTGGTCATGGGGTGCTGGGGTTCCTCTCGGGAGCTGGCCGGGGTGGGGTGCTCCGCTCAGCGGGCGTCGACCACCGGGTTGGCGAGGGTGCCGATCCGCTCGATGGTGGCCTCGACCAGGTCGCCGGGCTGGAGGAACTGCGGCGGCACCAGGCCGGCGCCGACGCCGGACGGGGAGCCGGTGGCGATCACGTCGCCCGGTTCGAGGGTGACGCCGGAGGAGATGTCGGCGATCAGCCGGGCGATGCCGAACAGCATGTGGCGGGTGTTGGAGTCCTGCCGCAGCTCGCCGTTGACCCTGAGCGAGAGGTCGAGGTCCTGCGGGTCGGGGATCTCGTCGGTGGTGACCACGACCGGGCCGAACGGTGCGTAGCTGTCCTGCCCTTTGGAGAAGAACCACTGCCCGGAGCGGCGCTGGTCGCGGGCGCTGACGTCGTTGACGATGCTGTAGCCGAAGACGTGCCGCCAGGCGTCCTGCTCGGCCACCCGGAAGGCCGGTTCGCCGATCACCACGGCGAGTTCGCACTCCCAGTCGAGCTGCTTGGTCAGGTCGGCGTTGTGCCGGATGGGCTGGCCCGGGCCGGTGACGGCGGTCGCGGGCTTGCTGAACAGCACGGGCCGGTCGGGCAGTTCGCGTTCGGTGTCCAGGGTGCGGTGCGATTCGGCGACGTGCTCCACGTAGTTGAGGCCGACGCCGACGATCTTGCCGGGCCGCAGGGGTGCGCGCAGCGACACCTCGGCGAGCGGGCGGACGGCGGGGTGGCCGGGACCGGCTTGGGCCAGCAGCGTGCGGGCGGTGGTCAGCGCGGCCTCGCCGGCCCGGACCAGGCCGAGCAGGCCGTCGGGCAGCCGGGCGTCGGCGGCGGTGGCGAGGGCGGTCAGGTCGGCGACCTGGTCGCCGAGCCGGGCGCCGAGGCGCGGGGTCTCGTCGCCGTCCGTGCAGTAGGTCAACAGGTGCATGGTCGGGGCTCCTTGGGGGTACCGGGCGCTGATGGGCCGGGGTGTGTCCTGCGGGTCAGGCCGGGCCCTGGTGCCCGTCGTGCTCCGGGTATGCCTCCTCGCGGTAGAGGCCGAGCGAGTGCATCACCGGGAAGTCGTTGAAGGAGAACAGGCAGGCGTCCTCGCCGGGGTCGAGGTTCGCGTGCTCGTGCCAGGCCCAGGACGGGACGACGAAGACGTCGCCCTGCTGCCACTCGAAGCGCCGCCCGGCGATCACCGAGACGCCCCGCCCCTTGGCCGCCGTGTAGACCACCGAGCCGGTGTGGCGGTGGGCGCGGGTGGCCTGGCCGGGGCGCAGCAGTTGCAGGTGGGCGGCCATGGTCGGCATCACCGGGCCGCCGGTGACCGGGTTGGTGTACTCCATGATGACGCCGTCGTACGGCGATCCGTCGGTGGCGCGGGCGAGTTGGCGCAGCGCGTGGTAGCTGGGTTCCCAGGGCCAGCCGAGCAGGGGGGAGTAGGGCCTGCTCCAGGTCTCGACGCCGTACGGGAGCAGGTTGCCGCCGTAGCTCAGCAGGGAGGAGTTCACCACCGGGCCGGGCCGCTGGTAGAGCTCCGGGTGGACCTCGTAGAAGTTCGCGTCGAGCATGTTGACCAGCGGGATGTCCAGGCCGTCCTGCCAGATCACCGGGGCGTCGTCGGACTCGTTGCCGTGCTCGTGCCAGGAGTTGTTGGGCGTGATGGCGAAGTCGCGCGGGCCGACCTTGAGCTTCTGGCCGTCCACGACCGTCCAGGCGCCGGTGCCCTCGTGGACGAAGCGCAGGGCGGCGGCCTGGTGGCGGTGCGCGGTCATCGCCTCGCCGGGGCCCATGATCTGGAGGCCGGTGTACAGCAGGCCGACGGCGGCGCTCAGTTCGCGGCGCCCGGGGTTGACCAGCATCACCACCCGGCGCCCGGCGTCGTCGGCCTTGACCAGCGGCAGCGCCTTGCGGACCAGCGGGCGCAGGTCGGCGTAGCGCCAGAGCACCGGCACCGACTTGGGCTGCGGGTACCAGGGCTCGATCTCGTTCGCCACCGTCCACAGGGCGCCGGCCTCGTGTTCGGCCAGTTCCTCGTAGTAGGCGGTGAGCTCGGGGCTGTCGGTGACCCTGGCGCGGCCGAGCTGGTCGTCGTCGTGGTCGTGGTCGGCCGTGCGCCCCTGGTCGGTGGCGCCGTGGGGGTCGGTGGTGCCGTGGCGGTCGGTGCCGTCGTGGCTGGTCATGCCTGCTCCTCCGGGAACACCAGCGGCCGCAGCGGGCGGTTGTCCACGTGCAGCCGGAAGACGTCGAAGCGGTTGTAGTGGCCGACGATGTCGTGCATCTGCTTGGGCTGGATGCACCGGCCGAGGTCGATCTCGGCGTAGACGATGCCCTCCTCGTCCACCAGCGGCTCGCCCACCGGGCGTCCGTCGGGGCCGAAGATTCCGGACAACGCGCTGCGCGGGCGGGCGAGTTGCTTGCGCACCTGGTGGTCGTCACCGGCGATCAGGTCCACCATCTCGGGCGAGATGGTGGAGCAGGAGACCACGGTGAACAGCTTGCCCTCGAAGCAGTGCGCGGCGGCGCGCAGCGCGATCGCCTCCGCCATGTCGTAGTCCTCGGGGGCCACCGGCAGGGCGATGTAGCTGGCGGCGTGGACGAGTTCGCCCTGGGCCAGCAGGGTGAAGCGGGCCAGGGTGTTGGTGTTCTCGCCGCAGGCCAGCGCGCCGAGCGGGCCGACGGCCGTGCGGTGCACCCGCAGGGAGCTGCCGTCGCCGGGCGTCCAGGTCAGCTTCTCGGCCCAGGTCGGCACCAACTTGCGGTGCACATCGAGGAGTTCGCCGTCCGCGCCGATGATCAGCAGGGTGTTGTAGAGCACCCCGAGGCTGTGCCGGCCGCGTTCGTTGACGCCGATCACCAGTACCACGCCGGCCTGCCGGGCGGCGGCGCGCAGCGTGTCCACGTACGGGCCGGGGACGTCGACGGCGGCGCGGTAGAGGCGCTCGTACCAGGGCGAGCCCTGCACCGGGTTCATCGTCCAGTTCCAGTACGGGTAGCCGGGGACGAAGACCTCGGGGAAGACCACCAGGGCGGCGCCGTGGCCGGCCGCCTCGTGGATCAGGGCGACGGCCTTGTCGACGGTGGCGGCCGGGTCCAGGTAGACGGGGGCGGCCTGGACGGCCGCGGCGGTGAAGCGGGGCAGGTCGGGCATGGTTCCTCCTCGGCTGCTCAGCGCGGTTCGGGGGTGGGCGGCGGCCAGCGGCGGTGCACCGGCGCGGCGGGCTCGGCCAGCAGGTGCAGGCGCGGTGCGACCCGGTCGGCGTTCGGGCCCGGCGGTCTGCGGCTGCCCGCCGACCAGGGGCCGGGCCAGCGCGCGCCCGGCCCGGTGTAGCCCTGCTCGGCGGCGGCGTGCAGCGTCCAGAGCGGGTCGTACAGCTGGGCCCGCCCGATCGCGACCAGGTCGGCCCGCCCGGCCAGCAGCACGGAGTTGGCGTCGTCGTGCCCGGAGATCGCGCCGACCGCGATGGTCGGCAGGCCGGTGGCGGCGCGGATCAGCTCGGCGAACGGCGTCTGGTAGCCGCGGCCGTACGGCGGCCGCTGGTGGGCGACCACCTCGCCGGTGGACACGTCCACCGCGTCCGCCCCGCCGTCGGCCAGCGCGCGGCCGATCGTGACGGCCTCCGGTGCGGTGGTGCCGCCGGGCGCCCAGTCGCAGGCCGAGATCCGCACCAGCAGCGGCCGCCCGGCCGGCCAGAGCGCGCGGACGGCCGCCAGCACCTCCAGCGGCAGCCGCAGCCGGTGCGCGAGCCGGCCGCCGTAGCGGTCGGTGCGGTGGTTGGTCAGCGGTGAGAGGAAGCCGGAGACCAGGTGGCCGTGGCCGAACTGCAGCTCCAGCGCGTCGAAGCCGGCCCGCGCCGCGCGTTCCGCCGCCTCGGCGAAGTCCGCGACCACGGTGGCCAGTTGGGCGGCGGTGGCCGCGTGCGGGGCAGGGCTGTCCGGGCCCCAGGGGAGCGGGGAGGCGGCGAGCAGCGGCCAGCCGTCGGCGAGCGGGCGCCCGATCCCGTCCGGGCCGGGTGCGGCGGTGGCGCCCCGGCGGCCGGCGTGGGTCAGCTGGAGGCCGACCGGGGTGTCGCTCACCGCGCGGACGGCGTCGACGAGTTCGCGCCAGGCCGTCTCCTGGCGGTCGTTCCACAGCCCCGGGCAGCGGTCGGTGGCCCGGCCCCCGGGGCTGACGGCGGCCATCCCGGCGAGGACCAGCCCGGCGCCGCCGAGCGCGTGCGCGGTCAGCTGGGCCCGGTCGAAGCCGCTGGGCAGGGTGTCGGTGGAGGTGAAGGTGGCGAGCGGGGGCACCACGACGCGGTTGCGCAGCTCCAGGGCGCCGAGCTTCAGCGGCCGGAACATCGGCGGTACACCGGGCGGGCCGCCGGCGGCGGCGTCCACCGCGTCGACGAAGCCGGGGTCGCGGGCCCGCAGGTTGCCGTAGGTGACCCGGCGGCTGCGGGTGAGCAGGTTGAACGCGAACCGGTCGGCGCCCTGCCCGGCGCGCCGCTCCACCGTCTCGAACCACTCCAGGCTCGCCTGCGCGGCCCGCTGGGTGGACTCCACCACCGGGCGCCGCTCCGCCTCGTAGGCGGCCAACGCCTGCTCCAGCGCCGGCTGTTCGTGCAGGCTCGCGGCGAGCGCGAGGGCGTCCTCCAGGGCGAGCTTGGTGCCCGAGCCGATCGAGAAGTGCGCGGAGTGCGCCGCGTCGCCGAGCAGCACCACGTTGCGGTGGCGCCAGCGGGCGTTGCGCACGGTGGTGAAGCTGATCCAGCGGGAGGCGTTCGGGATCAGCCGGTGGCCGTCCAGGTGTCCGGCGAGCAGGTCCGCGCAGCGCCGCACGCTGGCCTCGTCGCTCTCGCCGCGGGCCGGCTCCCGGGCGGCGAGGGCGTCGAACCCGGCCCGGCGCCAGGCGTCTTCGGCGATCTCCACGATGAAGGTGGAGCGGGTCGCGCTGTACGGGTAGGCGTGCACCTGGAGGGTGCCGAAGTCGAACCGCTCGACGATGAAGGTGAAGGCCTCGAAGACCTTGTCGGTGGCGAGCCAGATGTAGCGGCAGTGCCGCTCGTCCAGGTCGGGCCGGAAGGTGTCGGCGTAGGCCGCGCGGGTGCCCGAGTGGATGCCGTCGGCGGCGACCACCAGGTCGTACTCGGCGGCGAGCCGGTCGACCGGAGGGGCGGGGGTGCGGTAGCGTACGTCCACCGCGAGCTGCTCGCAGCGCCGTTGCAGGATCGCGCGCAGCCGGTTGCGGTCGAGTGCCGCGAAGCCGTGCCCGCCGCAGGTGCGGACCTCGCCCGCGTAGCGCACGTCGAGGTCGCTCCAGCGGGCGAACTCGGCGCCGATCGCGGCGAAGACCTCCGGGTCGGCCTGGGCGATGCCGTTCAGCGTCTCGTCGGAGAACACCACGCCGAAGCCGAACTCGTCCTGTCGGCCGTCGCGTTCGAAGACGGTGATCTCCCGGTGCGGTGCCAACCGCTTGGCGAGCGCGGCGAAGTAGAGCCCGCCCGGACCGGCGCCGATCACCGCGATGCGGCGGGCCGCGTTGGTGCGGGCGGCGGCGGGTGTGGTGGTGCGGGCCGCGGTGGTCACCGCACCACCTCCGGCTGTTGCGGTCCGGCCTCGGCCAGCGCGCGGCGCACCGGCGCGGGCCAGGGCTCGGCGCCCTTGGCGTTCGGCGCGGCGTGCACCACCGACATCCGCCCGGACGCGGCCAGGCCCTGCGGGCCGTGCACCTCGAAGGCGTAGTGCAGCGAGGAGCCGCCGACCCGGACCACCCGCAGCTCGGTGCGGACCAGGTCGCCGAACCAGAGCCGCTCGCGGTAGTCGGCCTCGAAGTGCACCCGGGGGATCCGCCCGAACAGCTCGGCCAGGCCCAGCCGGCGCAGCAGCGCCGCCTCCGCGGCCTCGGCCCAGCGCTGGACGGCCGAGAAGTGGTAGTGCCCGGCGGCGTCGGTGTCGGACCACTCGACCCGGCGCTCGATCGCCACGCTGGCCGGGGCGGTCGCGGCCCGCCGGCGCAGTTCGGCGCGGTGCAGCTTGCCGGTGGCGGTGCGCGGCAGCCGGGTGACGAACTCGACCGCGCGCGGGTACTTGTACGGGGCGATGGTCCGCTTGACGTGCTCCTGGAGGCTCCGCACCTGCTCCGGCCCGGCGGGCGCGCCCTCGCGCAGCACCACGTAGGCCTTCACCACCGTGCCGCGCCGTTCGTCCGGCGCCCCGACCACCGCGCAGTCGGCGACGTCGGGGTGGGCGGCGAGGGCCTGCTCGACCTCGGGGCCGGCGATGTTGTAGCCGGCCGAGACGATCATGTCGTCGTTGCGCGCCTGGTACCAGAAGTAGCCGTCCCGGTCGCGGAGGTAGGTGTCGCCGGTGAGGTTCCAGCCGTTGCGGACGTAGTCGCGCTGGTGCTCGTCGTCCAGGTAGCGGCAGCCGGTCGGGCCCTTGACGGCGAGCAGGCCGGGCACGCCGTCCGGCACCGGCCGGCCCTGCTCGTCGAGGACGGCGGCCCGGTATCCGGGGACGGGGCGGCCGGTCGCGCCGGGGCGGATGTCGCCGTCGGCGGCGGAGATGAACACGTGCAGCAGCTCGGTGGCGCCGAGGCCGTCGATCAGCCGCTGCCCGGTGGCCGCGTGGAAGGCCTCCCAGAGGGCGGCGGGCAGGTGCTCGCCGGCCGAGACGCAGCGCCGTACGCCGGACAGGCGGTCGGCGAGCCCGGCGGCCAGGATCGCCCGGTAGGCGGTCGGAGCGGTGAACAGCACGCCGACCCGGTGCCGGTGGACCTGCTCGGCGAGCTGCTCGGGGGTGGCCTGCTCCAGCAGCAGGCTGGCGGCGCCGGCGCGCAGCGGGAAGACCACCAGGCCGCCGAGCCCGAAGGTGAAGGCGAGCGGCGGGGTGCCGGCGAACAGGTCGTCGGGGGTGGGGCGCAGGAGGTGGCGGGAGAAGGTGTCGGCGTTGGCGAGCACGTCGCGGTGGAAGTGCAGGGTGGCCTTGGGCCGTCCGGTGGTTCCGGAGGTGAAGGCGATCAGCGCGACGTCGTCGGCGGCGGTCGGGACGGCGGTGAAGCCGCCGCTCTTGGCGGCGCAGCGGGCGGTGAGGTCGTGGGGGCCGGGCCCGCCGAAGGCGAGCACCCGCAGGCCGGGTGTCTCGGCCCGGGCGAGGTCGTCCAGGTAGCGGTGGTCGCACAGGGCGATGGCGGGCCGGGCGATCCGGTGCAGTCCGGTCAGTTCGGCGGCCCGCAGCAGCGGCATGGTGCTGACGGCCACGCCGCCGGCCTTCAGGACGCCGAGCCAGCAGGCCACCAGCCAGGGGGTGTTGGGGCCGCGGAGCAGCACCCGGTTGCCGGTGGCCAGGCCGAGGTCCTCGGTCAGCAGCCGGGCCACCCGGTCGGCGTGGTCGCGTAGTTCGCCGTAGGTCCACTGGCCGGTCGGGGTGAGCAGGCAGCGGCGGTCGGGGCCGTACCGGGTGATCGTTGCGTCGAGCAGCGCCTGGGCGCAGTTCAGTCGGTCCGGATAGGCCAACTCCGGTATGTCGAATAGGAGTTCGGGCCACTGGTCGATGGGCGGGAGATGGTCGCGGCAGAACGTGTCCACGTGCGCGGAGGGGGATAGCTCCATGGGCGGGCACCTCATCGTGCGAGCGGGAGTGAGGCCAGTATGGCGTGTTGGTGACGCCAGTCAAGAGAGCGATACATGCATTCGGAGGAGCCGGCGCCGCGCGGCCTCACCGGTGGCCCCACCGGTGTCCCCACGCAACGGCAGCCGCACCCGGCGACCGGTGCGGTCGGGGTGCGGCGGGTTGGGTAGGGGCTGCGGCAGGCGGGGGTGCGGCCGGGTCAGGCGGTGGCCCCCTGGGCGGCGGCGTCGGGCTCGCGGCCGTCCTCGGCCTGCTGGGCGCGTTCGGCCAGCAGACGGGCGAACAGAACCAGCACCGGCATGGCGGCGTCGGCGCCCGGGCCCGAATCGCGGACGTACAGCAGCGTGGTGCCGACCCGCACCAGGGCCTCCGCCCCTTCCGCGCCGTGCGTCCGGGCGGCCCGCTGGTCGCCGATCGAGGGGAGGGGGACGGCGGCGGCCGCGTCGGCGCCGCCGACGTGGGCGAGCATCGCGTCGAAGGCCCGGCCGGCGGCGTCGGCGGAGGCGAAGGTGACCACGGTGAACTGTGCGCTGTGCGTGGTCACGGCGCGGAACGTCACGGTGGCGTAAGCGAGTTGCTGGTCGCAGGCGTCCGGGAGCAGGCAGGGCACGTCCTCGCCCGGGCCCGCTCCCGACTGCGGGCCGCTCTCCACCTGCCAGCCGCCCGGCATGGCCCGCAGATCGGGCAGTACGCCCTGCACCTGGGCGGGGTCGCGCAGCGTCCGCCCGGCGTGGGCCAGGTCGGGCCCGCCCGGCCGCAGCAGCGGGCGCGAGCCCAGGTTGATCCCGACGGCGACCAGGGCGGCGACCACGATCAGCGCCAGCGTGACGAGGACGGGGGCGGCGCCGATCCGGGCGGCCCGGGCCTGGGCCCCGGCGACGGCCGGATCGACCCGGAGGTGGACGGTCGGCGGGTCGGCGGGCCGGCCGAGTTCGGTGGTGGCCAGGTACCGGGCGAACGCCGGGTCCGAGGTGAGCAGTTCGCCGACGGCGGCGGTCAGCCCGGCCCGCGCCCGGGCATCCCCCGGGCTCGCGTCGACCGCGTCCACGGCCCGGGCGCCCTCCGGCGTGGCCCGCAGCCGCGCCCGCACCAGATCCGCGACCGCCCGCCCCGGGCCGCCCGCCACCCCCTCGGCCGCCCGCACCAGCACGCCCACCACCACGGGCACCAACTCCTGGCCGTCCCCCATGGCAACTCCCCCCGCCCCACGAGTCGTTGCCCCCACGATCCCGGACCGGACGGCGCCGCGCCCCCCACCGGACGGAACGGAGACGGAACTGCAACCGGGCCCGGACGGACGTGGGGCGGGCGTGACCCGGGGGGCCACTGGTACCCGAACGGGCCGGCCGAGGGGGCGGATCGGCCGCGAGTTGTGTCCTGACAAGGGGGGCGGACGGATGCCAGGCGCACCTGCTCGGCCGGGGCCGTGCTCAGCGCAGGCCGCTCAGCGCAGGTCGAAGACCAGGCGGGCGGAGACCTTGCCGCCCAGCACCTCGTCGAAGCAGGCGTTCACCTCCTCCAGGCGGCGGGGCTCAAGAATGACGCGGGTGCGGCCGAGGGCGTGCAGGCGGAAGACCTCGGCGAGGTCCTGGCGGGTGCCGACGATCGAGCCGATCACCCTGGTGCCGTTCAACACGGTCTCGAACACCGGCAGTTCGAGCTTTCCGCCGGCCGGAAGCGCCACCAGCACGAGCGTGCCGCCGCGCCGCAGGGCCCCGTAAGCGGCCTGGAAGGAGGCGTTGCTGACGGCGAGGGCGATGGCTGCGTGGGCGCCGCCGAGTGCCTGGACCTCGGCCGCGACGTCCTGGGTGCGGGCGTCGAGGACGTGGTCGGCGCCGAGTTCGCGGGCCAGGGCGAGCTTGTCGTCGGTGACGTCGACCGCGATGGTCTCTGCGCCGAAGATCCGCGCGTACTGCAGCGCCAGGTGGCCGAGCCCGCCGATGCCGGAGACCAGGACCCGGGTGCCCGGGCGGGCGCCGGAGACCTTGAGCGCCTTGTAGGTGGTGACGCCCGCGCAGGACAGCGGCGCGGCGTCGAGCGGGTCGAGGCCGTCGGGGACGGGCACCACGTAGTCGCCGTGCGCCAGCGCGTACTCGGCGTAGGCGCCGTCCACCGAGTAGCCGCTGTTGTGCTGCTGGAGGCAGAGCGTCTCCCAGCCGGAGACGCACTGGTCGCAGCGCCCGCAGGCGTCGGCCAGCCAGGGGATGGCGACCCGTTCGCCGACCCGGACGTTGCGCACCTCCTCGCCGACCGCCTCGACGATCCCCACGCCCTCGTGGCCGGGCACGAACGGCGGGTTCGGCTTGACCGGCCAGTCGCCGTGGGCGGCATGGATGTCGGTGTGGCAGAGGCCGGACGCCTCGATCCTGACCCGGACCTGGTGCGCCGCGGGCTCGGGGACTGGGCGGTCCTCGATGACCAGCGGCGCGGTGAAGTCGTGGACGACGGCGGCCTTCATGCGCTCTCCCTCGGTCGGTGGTGGGGTGGGGGGGGGGGGGGGGGCCCCCCGCGCAGCCCCACCCCAGGCGGGGGGTTGGGCCCACCCCCCGAGAACCGCGCCGTTGTGGGCGGGGTGGTGTGTGGC
>NZ_JBHWIJ010000094.1:16268-22510 GCF_042732255.1 Kitasatospora sp. NPDC059803
CCCCGCCCCCGCCCGCCCGAGCGCCTCGCCCTGAGCGCGTCCCACACCACTACTCCGTCAGTCGTGGTCGCGCACACGCCCACCCCCCGCCCCCCCCCCCCCCCCCAACCCCTCGACGGGGTGAGTGCCGCAGCCCGGACTACTCCGGACGAGTGGACGAGTGGACGAGTGGACGAGTGAAGGTCAGCCGGCCGCCACCGGCATCGACATGTAGACGGCGCGCTTGCCGTAGCAGGCCGGCACCGTCACCTCGCGGTGGGCGCGGTAGCCGAGCAGCCGCAGCAGGATGTCGGTGCCGCGGACCGCGACCATGGAGATCCGCTCGAAGCCCTGCTCGGACGCCTGCTCCCGGAAGTGCCGGATGAACCCCAGCGCGACCTCCCGGCCGCGCAGGTCCTCGGCGATCACCAGGTCGTGCACGTGCAGGTTGTCCGACGCGAACACCGCCTCCTCCGGCTGGTCGAGGCTCGGGCAGCGCAGCGGCGGGTACGGCAGGCTCAGCAGGTAGCCGCGGACGGTGCCGTCCTGCTCCAGCACGAAGCAGGTCCGCGGCGAGGCGAGGGCGCGGGACTGCAGCGCCTCCCGGCCCTCCGACAGGCCGTCGGCCGCGTAGGCGTCGTGCTCCAGTGCGACCACGGCGTCCCAGTCGCCGTCGGCCAGGAGCCGGATCCGGAGGTCCTCGCTCACCCGGCCGCGACCTCCGAGGCGGTGCCGAGCCCTTCCGCGCGGGAGGCGGCCACCAGCGCCGCCCAGGCTCCCATCAGCACCGCCCAGCGCTCGGCGTCCTCCTGCGCCTCGTCCAGGAGCTGCTGGCGCTGCTCGGCCACCGCGTCGGCGAGCTCGGTGTACTTGCCGCCCAGCTTGCGGTAGGAGCGGTCCAGGACGTCCAGGCAGTGCTCGTTCCCGGCCCGGTCCCAGTCGACGCTGCCCCGCACCAGGTCGAGGATCGGCTCGATCTTCAGCCCGTGCCGCTCGTCCAGTAGCTCGCGGCCGAGGTCGATCATCCCGCCGTAGACCGGGTACAGGTACAGCATCGAGAGCAGGAACTTGACGAACCGCATCTGGTAGGAGATGAAGCCGGCGCCGATGCGGCGTTCGGGCGTGTAGTAGTTGACGATGTGGCGGTTGTGGACGACGCCGGGCAGCCGGGAGTGGACCATGGCGTGCAGCAGGGCGTAGTCGCTGCCGATGGTCTTGACCGAGGGCAGCAGCGGCAGCACCTCGTAGGCCCGGTGGTCCAGGGCGATGTTGCACATGTAGACGTCCCAGATGTCGGGCACGCCGAGGACGGATTCGTCGGTGGTGAACGGCTCGGAGCCGGCGCCCTTGAAGGAGACGTCCACCATCGCGTCCCGGTCCTCCTCCGGCCACACCGGCGGGGTCCACAGGCGCACCACGTCGCGGTAGATGTCCGGGTCCAACTCGTGGATCTCGCTGATGTCCACGTTGAGTTCGCCGATGAAGGAGCCGCTGACCAGCATCACCGGCTTGTCCGCGTCGGCCGGGTCGAGCTCGGAGCGGGTCACGCCGGCTGCCGCCTCGCCGGCCGGTCGGCCGATCGAGAGCAGCTCGTGGTGGATCGGGAAGATCTTCCGACCGTCGACGACCTGGAAGTCGGCGTCGTCGTTGCGCAGGTGCGCCGAGGTGCAGCCCAGGGCGGCCGCGCCCAGGAAGAGCCGGTTGACGCAGGAGCCGTACGCGACGGCCGGCGGGAGCATCATGTCGAGCAGCAGTCCGGGGTCGGCGGCGCCGGAGCGCTCGGCGACCCGGCGCAGGAACTCCCGCTGCTGCGCGTTGCCGAGGTGGTGGACGACCACGCCGGGGGTGGGCTCCAGGGCGGCCACGGCGCCCGCGTTCTTCGCGAACTGGACGGCGTCGGTGGTGTCGAGGATGAGGAGGTGCACCTCGACGTCGAAGTTCGCGACGGCGTAGGCCGCTTCCTCGGCGAGTTCCACGATGGTGTCGGGGCAGGATCGCATGGTGGGCAGGGCGAGGCAGACTCGTTGCATAACGGTGGAATCTCCGTCGGTTCGTCAGAATCGTGGCGGTGATGACGGTATGAGTGCTTTTCGCGCACCACCGTGGACTAGACCAGTTCCGAAGTCAACGATTGACAGAGCGGCTGCGGCGGGGTGGAATGCGCCCCCGCCCGACGGCTTTCCGGAGCCTCTCGGGCTTCCTTCCGGGCAGGGCGGAGCGCGGGTCCGGCGGCACGCGGCGCGGGCCCCCGGGTCCGTACGCGAGGACGAATTCCCGTTACATATCCGAACGGGCGCGCGAGCATGGGTGGTTCATTGCCGTGTATTGCGCCGTTGGGGTCAATCCGGAGGGCGAACCTGCCGATACCCGCAACGACGTCCGTTCGCCGCCTGGAGGAGACCGCATGTCCGACCTGTGGCTGCCCGGTGCCGAGATCCACGACCTCGGCGACCACGCGCCGACCGACCAGCAGTACCCCCCGAGGGCCATCGCCCACATCACCTGGGACCGCAACGCGACCGCCGCCGTGCCGCAGGACTGGTGCACCTACGAGGACCTGGTGAGCTACTTCACCGGCAGCGGCGCCGGCGACGCGCCACACCTCATCTGGGACCCGTTCAGCGGCCGGATCGCCCAGCTGTTCCCGGCCGACTCCCGCTCGAAGAGCCTGCTCAGCCCGACGACGAGCCCGACCCGCACCAACCGGGCCGGGCGCGTGGTGATCCAGATCGAGGCGGTGTTCTTCCCCTACTGCACCTACCAGGGCACCGTGTACGCGCGGCTGGTCGACACCCCGTGCGCGGGCTGGGACCGGATCCACGCCTGGATCGCCTCCTGGGGCGTGCCCGACGTCTGGCCGATGGGCCGCCCGGCCGACTTCACCAGCCACCGCGACGAGCAGGTGTGGGAGGCCAGCGGCGGCTGGTACGCACACGCCCACGTCCCGTTCAACGACCACACCGACCCCGGCTCCTGGCCCGACTTCACGGCCGGCCCCGGCACCCCGATCCCCTCGCCCTCGCAGCACCCCCCGGTGCCCCCGGCGGACCCGGCCCCGGCCCGGTACCAGACCACCATCAACGGCCTCCCGTACGGCTACGGCGCCCAGGGCTACCAGGTCACCGTGGTCGGCCGGGGGCTCGTCGCCCAGGGCTTCGGCGCCCACTACCGCTCCGGCCCCGGGCCGAACTGGAGCGACGCGGACACCGAGAACTACGCGGACTACCAGCAGAGCCTGGGCTACTCCGGCCAGGCGGCGGACGGCGTGCCGGGGGAGAGCTCGCTGCGGCGGCTGCTCGGCTACCTGCCCGGGCCCCGGACGGTGTCGCTCGCGCACATCGTGGCGGCCGCCCGCACCGACCCCGGCGCCGAACAGGGGCACCGGACGTACGGGGCCGAGGCGGCGATCGTCGAGCAGGCCCTGGCGGACGAGGGGCTGCTCGAACAGCGCTGGGTGGACGGCTCGTTCGGCAGCCTGACGGTCACCGCCTACGCCGGGTGGCAGCGCCGGTGCGGGTACACCGACGCCGCCGCCGACGGGATCCCCGGGCAGGACTCGCTACACCGGCTGGGCGCGGCACAGGGCTTCGCCGTCACGGACTGACCGGGACCCCTCCGTACCCGGGGCGTGGCGGCCCGTCCGTACCGGGAGCGTGGCGGTGGGGGAATGCCCGGCTCGGCGACGGGCGTTGTCCACCGCGTGACCAGCGCTGCGCCCATCACCAGGCTCTCCGTCCTCGACCGCTCCCGGACCAGACGGGGCGAGGAGCCGGCGCAGGCGCTGCGGGACACGGTGGCCTTCGCCCGCGAGGCCGAGCGGCTCGGGTACCACCGCTTCTGGGTCTCCGAGCACCACGGCGTGCCCGGGGTCGCGGGATCGGCGCCGACGGTGCTCGCCGCGGCGGTGACGGCGGCCACCACCCGGATCCGGGTCGGCACGGGCGGGGTGATGCTGCCCAACCACCAGCCCATGGTGGTGGCCGAGCAGTTCGGGGTGCTCGCCTCGCTCTTCCCCGGCCGGATCGACATGGGGCTCGGCCGCTCGGTCGGGTTCACCGACGGCGTCCGGCGGGCGCTGGGCCGGGAGAAGGACTCCGCGGACGACTTCGGCGCCCAGCTGGCCGAACTGCTCGGCTACTTCGACGGCTCGCAGCGGGCCCACCCCGGCGTCCACGCCCGCCCGGCCGAGGGCCTGCGGGTGCCGGCCTTCGTCCTGGCCACCGGCGCGGGCGCCGACCTGGCCGCCGACGCCGGGCTGCCGCTGGTCATCGCCGCCGCCCGGGGAGAGGAGCGGATGCTCGCGGCGATCGACCGCTACCGCAGCCGGTTCCGCCCCTCGGCGCAGGCCGCCGAGTCGTACGTGGTGGTCTCGGGCACGGTCGCGGTCGCCGAGAGCGCCGACCGGGCCCGGGAGCTGCTCGTCCCGGAGGCGTGGTCCGGCGCGTACTCCCGCACCCACGGCGAGTTCCCGCCGCTGGAGCCCGCCGCCGAGATCCTGGCCCGGCCGATGAGCCCGCGCGAGCAGGCCGCCTACGAGCAGTCGCTGAAGGGCCACATCGCGGGCACCCCGGGGCGGGCCGCCGCCGAACTCGCCGCCCTGGTGGCGCGCAGCGGCGCGGACGAGTTCCTGGTCACCACCAGCACCTACGACCGCGCCGCCCTCCTCGACTCCTACCGGCTGCTCGCCGAGGCGGTCGGCCAGGCCTGAAGGCCGCCGGCCGGGTGTGCGGCGGTCGGGCCAGGCCTGAGGAGGTGGGCCGGCCCTGCGGCGGCGCCGCCCGCTCAGCCCGCGTCGACCTCCGACGTCCCGAGCCGGGCGTACACCTCGGGCCGCCGCGCCCGCAGCCGCAGCGCGATGGCGACGCCCGTCAGGAACACCACCGGCACGATCGCCACCAGCGGCCAGTTGACCTCCGGCCCGGCATTGGTGAACAGGTCGAGCCGCCACACCACCAGTGCCGTCGCCCCGCACAGCAGCACGGTGGCGGCGACCGGCGCCACGACCGTCCGGAACACCCCGGCGCTCGCGGCCGCCTCGCGATTGCGGCGGAAGAAGGCGTACACGGACAGCCCGGCGAGCGCCTGCAGCACCAGGATGCCGACCACGCCGGGGGAGTTCACCCAGAGGAAGAACTGGTTGTACGGGTCGGCCCCGATCAGCGCCGCCACCACGACGGCCACCGCCGCCAGCACCGACTGCGCGATGCCGCCGATCCACGGGGAGCCGTGGCGCGGGTGGACCCGGCCGAGTGCGGCCGGGGCGGCCTGCTCGGTGGCGAGGGCGTAGCCGTAGCGGGTGATGGTGTTGTGGAAGGCGAGCAGCGCGGCGAGCAGGCTGGTCACGATCAGCACCCGCTGGAGGTCGGTGGCCCAGGCGCCGACGTAGTCGGTCATCGCGGTGAAGAACATCCCGGCCGGGTCGGCGGTGGCGGTCGCGACGGCCTCGGTGGCGCCGAAGGCCTGCACGATCATCCAGGTGATGAAGGTGTAGAAGAGGCCGAGGAAGGCGATCGCCGCGTAGGTGGCGCGCGGTACCGTCCGCCGTGGTTCGCGGGCCTCCTCGCGGTAGATGGCGGTGGCCTCGAAGCCGATGAACGCGGCGAAGGAGAGCCCGAGCACCCCGCCCATGCCCCCGGAGAACACGTTGTGCGGGGCGAACGAGGACAGGTCGAGCCCGTGCGCGCCGCCGCGCACCAGCACCGCCACGGCGAGCACGAGCAGGATGCCGGTCTCGGCGATCAGCAGCGCGCCGAGCACCTTGGCGCCGAGGTCTATCGAGCGGTAGCCGAGGAGCCAGACCACCGCGACGCCGAGCAGCGCCCAGACCGGCCAGGGCAGGTCCAGGCCGAGCAGGTCGGCGGCGGTGGTGTGGGCGAAGAAGCCGAAGGCGCCGTACATGCCGATCTGGATGGCGTTGTACGAGAGCACCGCGAGCAGCGCGGCGCCGAGCCCGGCGGGGCGGCCGAGGCCGCGGGTGACGTAGGCGTAGAACGCGCCGGCGTTGCGGATGTGCGCGGTCATGGTGGTGAAGCCGACCGCGAAGAGCGCCAGGATGACGCCGGTGGCCAGGTAGGCGACGGGCGTGCCGATGCCGCCGAAGGCGATCGCGAACGGTGCCACGCCGGCCATCACGGTCAGCGGTGCGGCGGCGGCCACGACGAAGAAGACGATGTCGCCGGTGCCGAGCACGCCGCCTTCCAGGCGGGCGGGGCCGGTGGAGCCGGCGGCTGCGGTGCCGGGCCCGGGGGTGGCGGGCCCGGCGC